>CAXSER010000242.1:0-5036 GCA_964236315.1 uncultured Acetobacteraceae bacterium
CGGGGCCCGCGGGGGGTGCGGCGCGGAGCCCGCGGGGGGTGCGGCGCCGGGGCCTTCGCGTCCGGTGCTGGGTCCGCGGCGGCGCGGCTCGTGACGGTCGCGGCACGATGCGGGCCGCGCGACCTTGACACCCCGCCGACCCGCCGGTAGCAAGCCGACGCCTTCCGGCGGGCTTTCCCGCGGGTCGGATTGGATCAGGACATGGGCGACCCGGCATCCTTCGAGGACCGCCTGCGCGTCGCCCGGCAGAAGCAGGGGCTCGATGCGCCCGTGTCGGCCGGGCCTGGCGGCCCCGTGGGCACGTCGGCGATGGGCGTGGGCGTGCGGGTGGGCGTGGAGCTGGTCTCCGCGCTGGTGGTGGCGGTCGGCCTCGGGTGGCTGCTGGACCGCTGGCTGCACACCCTGCCGCTGTTCCTGATCCTGTCGGTTCTGCTCGGCGGGGCCGCGGGGGTTGCCAACGTGTGGCGCCTGCTCGGGGCAGGCGGGCCGTTCGGCGCGAGGAATGCGGGGCCCGCGGTGGCGATGCCCGAGGACGACGAGCCGGACTGACGCGGCCGGCCGGGACGACGGACTGAGGCGGCCTGCGGGCCGGGACGGGCGAGCGGGCCGCTGTGGCCTGCAACGAGAGGGATGGATCCGTGGCGGCTGCTGGCCAACCAACGATCGACGCGCTCGGGCAGTTCCAGCTGCACAACAGCCTGGGGGCCCTCGGGCGCTCGGTGAACTTCACCCAGTCCAACCTGTTCATGCTGGTCGGCGTCGCCCTGGTGCTGGCGTTCATGTACTACGGGGCGCGGCCGGCGCAGGTGGTGCCCGGGCGGCTGCAGGCGGCGGCCGAGATGAGCTACGACTTCTGCCTCAAGCTCGCGGTCGACCAGATCGGCGCGGAGGGCGTGCGGTTCTTCCCGTTCGCCTTCGCGCTGTTCTTCTTCGTGCTGATGGGCAACGTGCTCGGGCTGTTCCCCTACGCGTTCACCTACACCAGCCACATCGCGGTGACCGGCGCCCTGGCGCTGATGGTGATCGTGTTCGTCACCTTCGTGGCGATCCGCGAGAACGGGCGGCACTTCTTCCTGACCTACTTCATGCCCGCCGGCGCGCCGAAGCTGCTGGCGCCGCTGATCATCCCGATCGAGGTGATCTCCTACCTGTCGCGCCCGGTCAGCCTGTCGATCCGTCTGTTCGCCAACATGGTGGCCGGGCACGTCATGCTGGAGGTGTTCGCGACCTTCACGATCATGCTCGGCGGCGCGTCCATCCTGGGCGACGCGCTCGCGGTCGGGCCGGTCGTGATCAACGTCGTGCTGATGGGGTTCGAGTTCTTCGTGGCCGCGCTGCAGGCCTACGTGTTCGCGATCCTGACCTGCATCTACCTGCACGACGCGGTGCACCTGCACTGACGCCGAGCAGCCTGCCGGCAGGCCCGTCCCCGGCCGCCGGCGCGCCACCCCTGCCCTTCCCCTTCGCATAAGGACGAGTTCCATGGATCCCATCGCCGCAAAGTCCCTCGGGGCCGGCCTCGCCGTCATCGCTCTCGCCGGCGTCGGCATCGGCATCGGCAACATCTTCGCCGCCCTGATCACGTCGGTGGCGCGCAACCCGTCGGCGCGCGACGTCGTGTTCCCCATGGGCATCCTGGGCTTCGCGCTCACCGAGGCCGTGGCGCTGTTCGCGCTGCTGATCGCGTTCCTGATCCTGTTCACCTGAGCAGAGGCGGGTCGGTGACGCCCATGGTCCGGTCCGCGGCGCGCCCCACCGCACGGGCGCTGCTCGCGGCCGTGTCGGTGCCCGCGCTCCTGGCCGGGTTCGGCCGGGCGGCGCTGGCCCAGGAGGAGGCGGCGCCCAAGGGGATGCCGCAGCTCGACTTCGCCAACCCCCTGCTGCTCAGCCAGGTGGTGTGGGGCATGGTGATCTTCGCCGCGTTCTACGTGCTGTGCGCGCGCTGGGTGCTGCCCAGGATGGGCGCGGTGATCGAGGCCCGCCAGGCGTCGATCGCCGGGGACCTGGAGACCGCGCGCATCGCCAAGGCGCACGCCGACGCGGCGGTGCTGGAGCTGACCACCGCGCGGCGCGCGGCGCAGGCCAAGGCGCAGGCCGAGATCGACACCGCCACCCAGGAGGCCAAGTCGCGCGCCTCCGCGGCGGCGGCGGAGACCAACGCCCGCCTCGACGCGCAGCTCGCGCAGGCGGAGACGCGCATCGCCGAGGGGCGCGCCCAGGCGATGGGCGCGCTGCGCGAGGTGGCCACCGGGACGGCGTCGCTGGTGGTGGCGCGGCTCACGGGCGCCGCGCCCGACCAGGGTTCGGTGCAGGACGCGACGGACCGGGTGCTGGCGGAGCGGACGCGGCGCGCGGCCTGAGGCTGCACGGGAAGAAAGGAAGGCCAGAGGCTCCGCCTCTGGACTCCGCCAAAGGCTCGCCTTTGGAAACCTGGACTCAAGTAGAGCCGGTCCAGGGGCGGCTCGCCCCTGGCGGGTCCGGGCAGAGCCCGGCCTTCCTGGCTTGCGGGTTCCGGCGGTCGGCAACACACGGCAGGGTCCGGCGATCGGGCCGGCCACGAGCGAGGCGCCATGCACGAGTCACTGTTCAGCAATCCCCGCACCTGGGTGGCCATCGCCTTCGTGCTGTTCGTGGTGCTGTTCGGCGCCCGGCTCTGGAAGGTGCTGGTCGGCGTCCTGGACGCGCGGGCGGCGGCGATCCGCTCGGAGCTGGACGAGGTGGCGCGCCTGCGGCGCGAGGCGGAGGCGATGCTGCGCACCGCGAACGCCGAACGTGACGCCGCGGCCAGCGAGGCGGCGGCGCTGCTCGCCGGGGCGCACGCCGAGGCGGCCCGGGTCACCGAGCAGGCGCAGGTCGACGCCCAGGCGGCGGGCGCGCGGCGCGAGCGGATGGCGATGGACCGCATCGCGGCGGCGGAGAAGGCGGCGGTGGCCGAGGTCCGGGCGGCGGCGATCGACGTGGCGACGCGGGCGGCGCAGATGGTCATCGCACGGGACCTGACGCCGGAGGCGGACGCGGCGCTGGTGGACAGGGCGATCGCGGGGCTGCCGCAGGCGATGGCGAGGCGGGCGGCCTGAGGCAAGGAAGGCCAGAGGCTCTGCCTCTGGACTCCGCCAAAGGCTCGCCTTTGGAATCCGCTACTTAAGCAAGGCCGGTCCAGGGGCGGCTCGCCCCTGGCGGGTCTGGGCAGAGCCCAGGCTTGCCTGCCTTCAGAGCAGGTCGACGCTGCGCTGCACGGCGAAGAACACCCGCAGCGCCGGCGACTGCTCCCCGAGCCCCACCCCGGCGCCGATCCCGAGCGATGTCTCGCGGTTGACCTGCCAGTTCACGCCGGCGTCGAGGAAGGTCTGGTTCAGGCCGCGCTCGGGACGGGCGCCGTGGAAGACGTCGACGACCAGCGCGGTGGCCGGGGTGAGCAGGCAGGAGCCGCCGACGCCGATCTCGAGCTGGTCGGTGCGGTCGGAGGCGGCGGGCTGGGTGACGTGGGTCCAGTTCAGGTTGAGGTCGAGCCGGGGATTGGCCTTGCCGGCGCCCAGGTACTTGGTCGCGGCCAGGGAGTAGGACCACTCCGCGGACTTGTGGCCCGAGCCGTAGGGGGTGGCGTAGCTGGTGCTGAGGGCGACCGCGGGGATCCAGCGGCTGTCGCCGCGCACGGCCCACATGGCGCTGGCGGAGGCGCTGCCGCCGTCGGCGCCGCCCTGGTCGCCGAGGTTGTAGCCGGGGTTGAACGAGAGCTGGACGCGGGGGAGCGCGCCGATCTTGAAGGTCGGGCCGGCGCCGACGAGGTCGCGGCCGTTGGAGTCGTGCGGGTCGAGGGTGTAGCGGCCGTCGAACTGGAGCTGCGTCTCGCCGAACTGCACGGAGGGGAAGGCGTCGTCGAGCTGGACCGGCACGTTGGTGCTGATGCCCTGCGGGTCGGCGAGGGCGGGGGCGGGAAGGAGGGCGCCCGCAGCGCACAGGAGTCCGGTCGGCAGGCGGCGGGGCAGCCTCAGGGGTCCGGGCCTGGCCCGGGGTCCGGTGTCCATGGGTCGGCGATCCCGACGGGGGATCAGAGGCTGTCGAGCAGGTTCTCGTAGGCCGCGTCGTCGAGCAGGGCCTCGAACTCCTCGTCCTGGTCCTCGACCTCCATGCGGAACAGCCAGGCCTCGCCCTCGGCGTCGCGGTTGATCAGGCCGGGGTCCTCGACCACCAGCTCGTTCAGCTCCGAGACCGAGCCTTCCAGGGGAGCGAACAGGTCGATCGGGCCGCTGGCGCCCTCGACGCTGCCGCAGGACTCGCCCTCGACCAGCTCGCGGTGCAGTTCGGGCAGCTCGACGAAGGTCGCCTCGCCGAGCGTGTCCTGGCCGTGCTCGGTGAGGCCGACGGTGACGGTGCCGTCGTCCTCCAGGCGGACCCAGAGGTGCTCGCGGGTGTATCGTGTGTCGGTCATGGGCAGGGTCTCCGCTTCGGCGCCCGGCCCGTGACGGGCCAGGCACAGGCTCAACGCGGGCCGCGCGCCCGGTTCGCCGCGAGCTGCTCCGGCGTGAGCTGGAAGCCGATCTCGATCCGGTAGGACGCGCCGGTGACGCCCTTCGGGGTGGGGAAGCGCAGCGGGATCGTCTCGCCGTCGACGTGGACGCGGTCGGTGTTGGGAGGGAAGGCGACGTCGAGCGTCATGACCTGCTTGTCGAGGATGCGGCCGTCGCGCTCCACGGCGACGAAATACGCCACCTTCTCGGTGCGGCCGGTGGCGGCGGGACCGCGGCCGATGTCCATGGCGACGCGGATGGTGGCGTCCAGCGCCTTGCGGTCGGGCGAGTCGCGGCAGCTGCCCTGCAGGCCGGTGATGCGCCCGTCCATGACGGTGTCGGTGATGTCCTGGCCGCGGCCGTCGGTGCGGGTGATGTCGGCGGCCTCGGCGAGGATCGCCGTGCCGGGGCAGGCCGGGGGGAAGCGGTTGGGGTCGTCCGAGCCGTCGCAGCCGGCGAGCGCCAGGGCGGCCAGCAGGAGCGCGCCGGAGGCGGTGGCGGCGCGGGCGGGGACGGCGCGGGCGGGGA
>CAXSER010000243.1:0-5018 GCA_964236315.1 uncultured Acetobacteraceae bacterium
GCAGGCGACGGCGCTGCCGGCCCGACTCGCCCTGTCCGGCCCGGCGATGGCGTTCGCGCTGGCGCCGGACGGGCCGGTGCTGCTGCACGTCGCCACCACGGCGCCGGTGCTGCTCGGCCTGTCGCAGCGCGGCCAGCGCGACGCGCCGGCGCTGTTCGCCTCCGGGGCGGAGATCCGCCGCCTGGTCGCGGGGCCCGCGGAGCTGCGGCTGTATCCGGCGCAGGACGGCCCGCTGTCCGGCAGCGTGGCGCTGGCGGCAGAGCCGGTGATCGCGATCGGCGAGGGGCTGGGGCAGCCGGTCGCGGTCGGGCCGGGCGGGGCGGCGGCGTTCGGCTTCACCCTGGCGCGGGCGGCCACGGTCGGCATCGGGCTGCGCGCCGACCCGGACCGGGTGACGGCGCGGCTGCTGGACGCCTCCGGCACGGTGCTGGGCGAGGGCGTGGCCCAGCTCGCCAGCCTGGCGGCGGGGCGCTACGTGCTGGAGGCGCAGGTGCCGGCCGACGGCGCGACGACCACGCTGCGCCCCGCCCTCGTCGGCCTCGCCCCGCCCGGCCGCGGCCCGCCGCCCGACGTGGTACGGGACTACCTGGAGCTGGCCGGGCTCAGGCCGAGCATATCGACACGGGACGGATCTGCACGATGAGGCCGACGCTGCGTCTTGCCGCCCTGCTGCTGGCGCTGGCGGTGCCGGCCGCCGCCCAGGTCCCGCCGCAGCTCGACCGGCTGGCGCGCGCGGACGGCGCGCAGGTGGTGCCGGACCGCTTCCTGCGCCGCTGGGACCCGGTGACGATCCTGTTCGACGCGGACACCGGCCCGGCGCGGGGCGGGGCGGAGGACGCGCCGGAGCGGCTGGTGACGCTGTCGCCGCCCAAGCCGGGCGCCTGGACCTGGCTCGGCGCGCGCACCCTGCAGTTCCGCCCGACCGAGCCGTGGGAGCCGCTGCGCCGCGAGCGTGTCGCGCTGGCCGGGCCGGGGCGGGCAACGGGCGGGCGGGCGACCACGCTGGTGCCGCTGCTGCCGGTGCCGACGGCCACCGGGCCCGCCGACCCGGACGCCGGCACCACCGACCTCGACACCGTGGCGCTCACCTTCGACCAGCCGGTCGACGTCGGCGCCCTGGCGCGGCTGCTGACGATCACCCTGACCGCGCAGGCCGGGGCAGCGGCGTCCGGGGCGGACGGCGCGGGCCTGCCGCAGGGTGCGGGCACGCAGGCGGCGGGCGCGCAGACCCTGACGGCGCAGGACTACGACATCCGCCCGGTGGAGCGGGCGGGGCGCGGCGCCGCGCAGACCTACCTGGTGGTGCTGCACCGCCCGGTGCCGGACGGCCGGGTCGCCACGCTGCGGCTGCGGCTGTCGGACGAGCCGGGGCTCGACGACCCGAGCTTCGCCCTCGCCCTGCGCAGCGCCGTGCCGTTCCGGCTGTCCGACTCGTACTGCGGCGACGCCTACGACCATGCCGTGGTCGACGACGTCGTCCGCTGCACGCCCTCCGGCAGCGCCACGCCCCGGCGGCGCCAGCTCGTGCTGCAGTTCTCCGGCACGCCCGAGAGCCTGGACCCGCTGCGGCTGCGCGACGTGGTGCGGGTGAGCCCGCCGGTCGACGACCTGGCGGCGAGCTGCGGCGGCGGCGAGCTGCGCCTGTCCGGGCGCTTCGCCGCCGACCAGGTGTACGAGGTCTCGATCGCCGCGGGCGCGCTGCACGACGCGCGCGGCCGTGCGCTGGGCGAGGCGGTGCGCCGGCGGTTCAGCTTCGCGGCGGGCACGCCGTCGCTGGCGTGGGACATGGCGCAGGGCATCGTCGAGCGGCTCGGCCCGCAGATGGTGCCGCTGCGCGGCCACGGCTACGACCACGCCGACATCCGCGTCCACCCGATCGACCCGCTGTCGCGCGACTTCTGGCCGTTCCCGCGCGCGGGCGTGGCCACCAGCGACGACCAGGCCCCGCCGCTGCCGGGCGAGGAGCCGGCGCCGTACCGCGAGCCGGTGCCGATCGGCGGCGACGACATGGCCGCGCGCATCGCCGCCCTCGGCTCGCCGGCGGCAAGCGAGCTGCTGGCGCTGCCGATCCGGCGCGGCGGGGTGGAGGCGAAGTTCGGCCTCGACCTGGCGCCGACGCTGGCGCGCATCGCCGGGCCGGGGGCGCCGGGGACCTACCTGGTCGGGCTGCGCGCGGTCGACGGGGCGCAGCGGCACTGGGCGCGGCTGCAGGTCACCGACCTGTCGCTGACCACGGTCGAGGAGGCCGACCGCGTGCGCTTCGCCGTCACCTCGCTGTCGACCGCGGCACCTGTGGCGGGCGCGCAGGTGCGCGTCGAGGGGGTGCGCGACGGGCGCGCCGTCACCCTGGCGCAGGGCACCACGGCGGCGGACGGCGGCTGGACCATGCTGGCGCCGCTGGCGAAGGGCAGGGACGGCGGTCCTGCCGCGATCGGGCGCATCGTGGTGGAGAAGGCCGACGACACCCTGGTGCTGGAGCCGCAGCGCGGGCCGCAGCAGTACGCGCGAGAGGCGTGGAGCCGGCCGGACGCGGCGTGGCTCGGCTGGACCACCGGCGATGCCGCCGCGCGCCGGCCCGCGGCGCGCACGCTGTGCCACCTGTTCACCGAGCGGCCGATCTACCGCCCGGAGGAGCCGGTGCTGGTCGCCGGCATCGTGCGCCGCGGGCAGGCCGGGGCGCTGTCGCTGGCCGGCGGCGCCGGCGAGGTCGTGGTCACCGGGCCGGGCGGGCAGGAGTGGCGGCTGCCGGCCGTGCCGGACGAGGCCGGCGGCTTCCACGTGCGCTTCGACCAGAAGACCGAGGCGACCGGCGACTATGCCCTGCGCTTCCAGCCGAGGGACGGCGAGGCGTGCGGCGCGGTCACGGTGAAGAAGGAGGCGTACCGGCTGCCGACCTTCGAGGTGGTGCTGGCCGGGCCGGCGCGCGCCTCGCTCGACGCGCCGTTCTCCGTCGACCTGCTGGCGCGCTTCTTCGCGGGCGGCACTCTGTCGGAGCGGCCGGTCGCCTGGCGGGTGACGCAGATGCCCTACGTGTGGACCCCGCCAGGGCGGCCGGGGTTCCTGTTCAGCTCGGACAGCCGGTTCGCGGGCGAGGCGGAGTTCCGCTCCACCCCGGTGCTGAACCGCGCCGCGAGGACCGGCGCCGGCGGCTCGGCGCAGCTCACCCTGGACCCGACGATCGAGCCGACCGCGCAGCCGCGCCAGTACCTGGTCGAGGCGACGGTGACCGGCGACGACGACCTGCAGGTGCGCGGCACGCAGCGCGTCGACGTCCTGCCGCCGTTCGTGCTCGGCGTGAAGGTGGCGCGCA
Organism: uncultured Acetobacteraceae bacterium; assembly: GCA_964236315.1. Lineage (GTDB taxonomy): Bacteria > Pseudomonadota > Alphaproteobacteria > Acetobacterales > Acetobacteraceae > CAXSEF01. The sequence goes on from CAXSER010000243.1 coordinate 3,311, forward strand.
CCCTGCCGCAGGTGGGCGCGATCGAGCCGGAGGTGCTGGCGCTGGACGGCGCGGGCCACCCCGTCGAGGGGCTGGCGATGACCGTGCGGCTGGTGCACCGGCAGTGGAACTCGGTGCTGCAGGCCAGCGACTTCGCCCAGGGCTCGGCGAAGTACCAGACCCAGGTGATCGACGAGACGGTCGAGGAGCGCCAGCTCGCCAGCGGCGCGCAGCCCGCCACCCTGCACTTCGGCGCCGCGGAGGCGGGCGTGTACCTGGTCGAGGCAACGGCGCGCGACCGGGTCGGGCGGGTGCAGACGGTGACGGTGGACCTGTTCATGGCCGGCGACACGCCGGTGACCTGGCAGGCGCCGCCGGCGCAGACCGTCGCGGTGGGCACGGACAAGGAGCGCTACGAGCCCGGCGAGATCGCCACCCTGCTGGTGCAGAGCCCGTTCCAGACGGCGCACGCGCTCGCGGTCGTCGAGCTGCCGGAGGGGCGGTTCCGGTACGACTGGGTGGACATCGCCAACGGCTTCGGCCGCTACGCCGTGACGCTGCGCAAGGAGGACGGGCCGCGGCTGGCGGTGCACTTCCTGGTGATGCGCGGCAGGCTGGCGGCGCCGGAGGGCGAGGCGGCGGGGCCGGCGGCGCCGTTCGACCAGCGCAGGCCGGTGACGCTGGCCGCGACCGCCTGGGTCGCGATCGACCCGACGGACAACCGGTTGAAGGCCAGCCTGGAGGCGCCGGCGGAGGCGCGGCCGGGGCAGGAGCTCGACCTGGTGCTGCGCCTCGCCGATCCCGCAGGGCATCCGCTGGCGGGCGAGGCGACGGTGTGGATGGTCGACCAGGCGGTGCTGTCGCTGGCGCGCGAGCAGCCGCTCGACCCGCTGCCGGCGTTCCTCGTCGACAGGCCCAGCCGGATGGCGGCGCGCGACACCCGCGGCATGGCGTTCGGCGTCATCCCGCTGGCCGAGGCGCCCGGCGGCGACGAGGCCGGCGACTTCGGCCTGGCCAACATCTCCGTGCGCAGCAACTTCACGCCCGTGCCGCTGTACGTGCCGCGGGTGAAGGTCGGCGCGGACGGCATGGCGCGGGTGCACGTGAGGCTGCCGGATTCGCTGACGGTGTTCATGCTGCGCGCGGTGGCGGTGAGCGGCGCCGACCGCTTCGGCGACGCCACCGGCGAGCTGCGGGTGCGCCAGCCGATCGTGGCGCAGCCGGTGCTGCCGCGCTTCGTGCGCCCGGGCGACGTGTTCGAGGCAGGGCTGCTCGGCCGCATCGTCGAGGGCGCGGGCGGGGCGGGGCGGGCGGCGATCTCGGTCGAGCACCTGGCCGTGCAGGGACCGTCGGAGCAGGCGATCACCTGGGAGGGGCAGGCGCCGGTGCGCGTCGACAGCCTGGTGGGCGTGCCGGAGCCGGCGCCGGGCGTGACCAGCGCGCGGGTGCGCCTGCTGCTGCAGCGCACCGCCGACCGCGCGTCGGACGCCGTGCAGGTCGACCTGCCGATCCGCCCGGACCGGCCGGTCGTGCACCGCAGCGAGCTGCTGTCGCTGGGCGCGGGCGGGAGCCTGACGCTGCCGGCGCTGGCCGATCCCGCCCGCCCGGCGAGCTACGCGCGCACGGTGACGCTGGCGAGCGACCTCGCGGTGACGCGGCTCGTCGCCGGCGCGGGCACGCTGGCCCGGCCGGCGGTGGGCGGCACGGCGCAGCGCATGGCGCTGGCGCG
>CAXSER010000244.1:0-5002 GCA_964236315.1 uncultured Acetobacteraceae bacterium
CGCGGCCGCCCTGGTCAAGCGGCCGCGGTTCGGACAGGCTTCCCGGAAGATCGCCAGGGAGACTCCGCCGATGACCGACCCGCTCGCACGCCGCACCCTGCTGGCCGCCCCGCTGCTCGTGGCCGCGGCCGCCACGCTGCGCGGCGGCCACGCCGAGGCGGCCGGCGCCGACCCCGCGATGACGCAGGTGGTGCAGTCCGGCGAGATCCCGTGGAAGCAGCTGTACAACTTCCCGGCGGGCACGGCGGAGCAGGCCACCATGCAGGGCGGGACCGGCGAGGCGGGGCAGTATTTCGTGCTGATCCGCTGGCATCCCGGCTACATGAGCGCGCCGCATTTCTACGAGACCGACCGCCTGTGCATCGTGGTGTCGGGCACCTGGTGGGTCGCGAGCGGCGAGGACTTCGCGCCGGAGAGCACGGTGCCCGTGCCGGCCGGCGGCTTCGTGCGCCGCGTGGCCCGCACGCCGCACTACGACGGGGTGCAGCGCGACGCGAAGGAGCCGGCGATCCTGGCGATCTCCGGCATCGGGCCGATCCACTTCACCATGACCGACCCGAGCAAGCCCGGGTGGCGCCAGGTCTGAACGGCGCAGTCGGCGCGCTGAGCGCGGGCGGAGACGGCGGGCGGAAGCGTCGCACGCGGCGTTAACGCGGGATTCACCTGGCGGGCGCAGCGTGGACCGGCACCAGCAACGGAGCGGTCCCATGAGCGCCAGCATCGGCGACGTCGCCAGCCAGCCCCTCGTCCCCACCACCGCGCACGGGCCGCTCGTCCCGGAGCCGAGCGGGCCGCCGACTTCGTCCTCCAGCGCTGCCGTCTCCGGCGCCGGCAGCACGAGCAGCACCGCCAACCCGGACGGCTCGCTCACCACCGTGGTCACCGACGCCCAGGGCAACACCCTCTCCGTCAGCGTGAGCGCGCCGGCGCCGGCCGCGGTCGCCGCCGCGCATCCCCTGGTCAGCTTCGAGGCTTGAACCGCCCGATCGGCGTCCCGTCGCAGAGACGGTCGGTCAGGAGGGCGCTCAGGCGGGCGGCATGCCCCGTCTGCGCGCCACCTCGCGGTACACCCGCCGGCACAGCGGCAGCCAGAACGGCGAGAACACCACGGCCGCCCCCGGGGCGCACAGCCGGTCGATCCTGCCCTCGATCAGGTTGGCGCCGCGCCAGCGCAGCTGGCCCGCCGGGTGGTGGTCGTCGGCCAGCCGCGCCCAGAACACCACGCCGCCGCCGTAGCCCGCCACCGACTCGGCGATCGGCGCCACCTGGTCGAGGTGCAGGCCCGGGTTCACGCTGCTCTTGACCACGAAGATCTTGTCGCCGTCCTCCAGGTCCTCCAGCAGCTTGCGGCGGCAGAACGCCAGCCGCACCAGCTCGCGGGCGAGCAGCTCCTGCGGGCTCATCGACGCGGCGTCGACGAAGGTGTGGTACGAGTAGCGGTAGTGCGTCTGGTGGACCATGTACTCGCCGGGGCCGCCGCGCACCGCGATGTTGGCGGGGTCGTCGATGCCGGCGAAGCGGGTCTCCAGCGCCTCGTGCAGCCGGTGCAGCAGGATGCCGCCGAAGCGCAGCAGGCTGAGCGGCTCGGCGCCGACGGCGCGCTGGGCGAAGCCGAACTCGCAGTCGTCGCCCAGGCTCTCGAAGCCCATCATCAGCGTGCGGTCGTCCAGCCCGTCCACCGGCGGCTCGATCTCGTCGGCGCCGCGCGCGTCGGCGGAGAAGCTGATCGAGTGCAGCGCGAAGGACAGCGCACGCCGGTCGGCGCTGAGGCCGAGCTCGGCCGGGCTGGCATGGTGGCGCGGCGTGAACACCAGCTCGGTGCGGCCGCTGCCGGCGAGCACCGCCGGGGACAGGCGCGCGACCACCCTGCGGTCTCGGTCCAGCTCGAACTCGCCGAGCGGGATGCCGTTGCACGCGATCGCGACGGCCTGGCTGCGGCCCGGGGGCGCGTGCGGCTCCAGCGACAGGGTCATCACGTAGCCGCGCGGCGAGGCGGGCAGGCGCGGGAGCACCAGCGTGCTGCGCGGCCCGACCGCCCACACGTTGTGCACCTCCGGCTCCGACCAGCCGTGGCCGAGGCTGGTCCACCCCTGCTGTCCAGCGCCGAACAAGACGATCATCGACGACCTCCGCTGCAACCCGCGCTGCATCGTGTGGGACGGAACGCCTGGCCAGGCAATCCGCCATGGCAGCCCGCAGGCCGGGGCGCTCCCGGACCGTCGCCCGGGGCCGGCCCGCATCCGTCAGGCTGCCCCCTGGCGGCGGATTTCATCAAGGCTTCTCCGGGCGGGCCTCGCGCGGCGCGGCGGCGTGCGCCATGCAGGGGGTTGAATCCGGCACCGCGCCCCCGTGGCGCGGGCGTGCCGGCCCCGTCACACCCGGCCGGAGGCACACGATGACCACGAAGACCTGGAACGGCAGCGCCGACCCGCTCTCCACCGCCGCGGACTGGACGCCGACGGGCGCCCCCGCCGAGGGCGACGACGCGGTCATCGCCGCAGGCCGCCCCTCCGCGACCGGCACGCTGAACGGCTTCGAGATCGACATCGCCGGCGCCACGGCGGCGAACCAGCCGCAGCTGGTCGCGACGAACCTCACGCTCGGCGCCTTCGAGGTGCTCGGCCTCGGCGAGTCCAGCGGCGCCACCGCCTACGCCACCGTGCAGGCCGCCGGCGTGACCACCAATCTCGGGCTGGTCACGGCACCGGGAGCGGGCGGCATCCTGACCGTGGCGCTGTCCGACATCGCCGACGCCGCCGGCCACGTCACGACCGCCGGCAGCCTGGCCAACGCGGGGCTCGTCTCCGCGACCGGCGGCACCGTGCGCGTCACCGGCGCCGCGGACACCGGCCTGGTCAACAGCGGCACCGTGGGCATCGGCGGCGGTGGCGAGGTCGACCTCGGCGTCGCGGTCACCGGCACCGGCCGCATCGTGCTGCAGGGCGCGGCCACGCTCGACCTCGCGGGGACGGTCTCCGCCGGGCAGACCATCAGCTTCGCCGGCGCCGCCGCCACCCCGGAGCGGCTGGTGCTGGAGACGCCCGGCGGCGTGCACGCCGCCCTGCGCGGCCTGGGCGTCGGCGACAGCATCGACGTGCCCGGCAGCGTGACCGGCAGCGTCGCCGGCGGCACGCTGACGCTCAGCTCCGGCGCGGCGCTCGACGTCGGCGCGGGCTACACCACCGCGAACTTCGGCTTCTCCGGCGACGGCCACGGCGGCACGCTGATCGGCGTGGTCTGCTACGCCCGCGGCACCCGCCTGCTCACCGCGGACGGCGAGCGCCCCGTCGAGGACCTGCGGCCCGGCGACACCGTGACCACGCTGTCCGGCGGGGAGGCCGCGATCCGCTGGGTCGGGCGGAGGCGGGTCGACGTCGCCCGCCATGCCGCGCCCGCCTCGGTGCGCCCGGTGCGCATCGCGGCGCACGCCTTCGGCGACGGCCTGCCGCGGCGCGACCTGCTGGTCTCGCCGGAGCACGCGATCTTCGTCGACGGCGTGCTGATCCCCGCGCGCCGCCTGCTGAACGGCGGCAGCGTCACCCAGGACTCGCCGGCCACGGTCGAGTACTTCCACGTCGAGCTGGACCGCCACGACGTGCTGCTCGCCGAGGGGCTGCCGGCGGAGAGCTACCTCGACACCGGCAACCGCACGATGTTCGCCAACGCCCCGGTCACGGCGCTGCGCCCGAGCGCCGAGCCCACCCGCGCGGCGGAGGCGTGCGCGCCGCTGGTGCTGGGGGGTGCTGCGCTGGAGGCGGTGCGGGCGCGGCTGGCGACGCGGCGGGCGGCGTAGCAGGCAAGGCCGGGCTCTGCCCGGACCCGCCAGGGCGAGCCGCCCTGGACCGGCCTCCTCGAGTAAGGCCGGTCCAGGGGGGCTCCCCCTGGCGGAGTTTGAGGCGGAGCCTCAACCTTGCCTCCTGCCTACTGCAGCGGCTCCACCGGCAGCGCCCACATCAGCCCGCCCCGCGACGCCAGCGCGTTGCGCCCGCGGGGCAGCTGCAGCGGCGAGCCCATTCCCACGTCGCGCTCGTAGATCTCGCCGTAGTTGCCGACCGCCTCGACGGCCAGGCGGAACGCGTCCTCGCCGACGCCGAGGGACCGCGCGATCCACGGCAGCTCCCCGGTGAGGCGGCGCACCACTGGGTCGGGGCTGGCGCGCATGGCCTCGGCGTTGGCCTGGGTGATGCCGTGCTCCTCGGCCTGCAGCAGCGCCCACACCGTCCAGTCCACCAGCGCGGACCATTGCGCGTCCCCGGCGCGGGTGGCGGGCGACATCGGGTCGAGGGTGATGGTGTCGGGCAGCACGGAGAAGCGCGCGACCTGGGCGTGGAACGAGGCGCGGACGTTGGCCATCCAGGAGACGTCGCCGGTGATGGCGTCGCAGTGGCCGCCGACCAGGGCGGCCTCCATCTCGCCGCGCTCGGAGAACGGGAAGCGGGCCTCGGGGCGGACCAGGCGCGGCTCCAGGGCGTCGTAGAGGCCGCGCTCGGGGGGCGAGGCGTTGATGAAGCACACGTTGCGGCCGGCCAGGTCGGCGGGGGTGGCGATGCCGGCGTCGCGGGGCACCAGGAAGCCCTGGCCGTCGAAGAACATCGGCGGGCCGAACGCGACGCCGTAGGTGGCGGCGATCACCGGGTGGGGCGTGGCGCCGAACAGCACGTCGGCCCGGCCGTCGCGCAGGGCGGCCAGGGCGTCGGGCTCGTCGGAGGAGGAGAGGAACAACGCCTTTGCCGGGTCGCCGAGCGTCTCCGCGGCCAGCGCGCGGCAGAGGTCGGCGCCGAGGGCGGAGAGGTTGCCGTGGGTGTCGGCCTCGGAATAGTCGTCCTCGTCGGTGACCACGCCGCATCGCAGCGCGCCGGCCTGGCGGACGGCGGCCAGGGTGGGGCCGGGCGCGCCCGTTGCGGCGAGGGCGGGAGTGGCGCCGTCGGTCTTCGGGGGGGTGGGCGGAGTGTCCGCGGCCGTGGTGTCGGGCGCGGCCTCGGCGGCGCGTGCGGGCGTGGCG
>CAXSER010000245.1:0-4964 GCA_964236315.1 uncultured Acetobacteraceae bacterium
GGGGGCGGCTTGCCGGCGCCGGGGCGCTGCGCCATAGCAGCGCCATGGCGGCATTCCGGGAGCTTCGCGACATCGAGCTGGCGCTGCTGACCGCGACGGCGGGCGCGGTGGCGATGGCGGTGGCGCTCGGCACGGAACGGTTCGGCGGGCTGGTGCCGTGCGCGCTGTGCCTGGTCGAGCGATGGCCCTACCGGGCGGTCGTGGCGCTGGGGGTGGTGGCGATGCTGCTGCGGCCGGCGTGGTCGCGGCCGGTGCTGTGGGCGGCGGTGGCGGTGTTCGCGGTGGCGGCGGCGCTGGGCGCACTGCATGCGGGGGTGGAGTTCGGCTGGTGGCCGTCGCCGCTGCCGGAGTGCGCGGCGCCCAGGCTCGCGGGCGGGGGGGCGGCGCGGATGCTGGCGAGCATGCCGGCGCGGCCGTCCAAGCCGTGCGACGAGCCCACGTTCCTGATCCCCGGCGTGCCGGTGTCGATGGCGGCGCTGGGCGGGCTGTATGCCCTGGTGTTCGGCGCGGGCCTTGCCATGTCCCTGTGGAAGAAACGGGAGCGTGCACCATGGACCAGATCTCCGGGGACCGGCAGCCGGGCGTGACCGCGACGACAGGGCAGCGCAGCCTCGCCGCGAGCCCTGCGCCCGCGCCGCGACGGCCGCTGCCGGGCGACCTCACGCCGCGCGCGGCGCTGGAGCGGATGATCCGCGTGGACCACGCCGGCGAGTACGGGGCGAAGCGGATCTACCAGGGGCAGCTCGCGGTGCTGCACGACAGCGACAAGGCGGACATCCTGCGCCACATGCAGGCGCAGGAGCAGGTGCACCTGGACACCTTCGCCGGGCTGATCGCCACGCGCCGGGTCAGGCCGACGCTGCTGCTGCCGATCTGGCACGTGGCGGGCTGGGCACTGGGGGCGGCCACGGCGGCGATGGGCGAGCGGGCGGCGATGGCGTGCACCGTGGCTGTGGAGGAGGCGATCGACGAGCACTACGCGGCCCAGCACGAGAGCCTCGGCGACGATGAGGCCGCGCTGCGCGACACCATCGACGTCTTCCGCGAGGAGGAGCTGGAGCACCGCGACATCGGGCTGGAGAACGAGGCGGAGCTGACGCCGGGCTACAAGGTGTTGTGCGCGATCATCAAGACCGGCTGCAAGGTGGCGATCGCGGCCAGCGAGCGGGTGTGAGCGCGGTGGGCGCGACCGGCCGCCCGCGTGGGGACGGGGGCTAGGCGTGGGGGCGGCGACGCGGCCGCTGCGTGACGGCGCGCTGGCCACCGTGGCGGGGCATGTCGACCCCGGCGAGGCGGCGGACCGGGGCGGCCTGGTGGTGCGCGAGATCGTCTGGATGGAGCCGGCGGCGGCGTTCGCGCTGTGGGCGGGCAGCGAGGGGCTGGCGTTCCTCGACAGCGCCGGGCCGATCGGCGAGCGCAGCCGGTTCAGCTACCTCTGCGTCGAGCCGTTCCGCACCCTGCTCTGCGGCGCTGACGGGCCATGCGTGCCAGACGCGGCGGCCTCCGTGCCGCCCGGGGACGGTTGCGACAGGGTGGCCGGCTCCGGCGTGAGCCTCGACGGCGTGGCCATGGACGGCGACCCGTTCACCGTGCTCGAGACCGAGCTGCGCCGCTGGCGGCTGCCGCCCGGTGCCGGGCCGGTGCCGTTCCGCGGTGGCGCGGTGGGGCTGCTCGGCTACGGTCTCGGGCGCTGGCTGGAGCGGCTGCCATGCCGCCATCCCGAGGACCTCGGCATTCCCGACGCCTGGATGGGCTTCTACGACCTGGTCGTGGGCTTCGACCGGGCGGAGCGGCGCGCCTGGGTGATGTCCTCGGGCCTTCCCGAGACCGAGCCCGCACCGCGCGCCGCACGCGCCGCCGCGAGGGCGGAGGCGGCGCTGCGCCGGCTCGACGCGCCGCCCAAGGGCGTGCCGGGCCTGTCGCCGGACCTCGCGTCGGAGTGGCGGCCGGAGCTGGACCGCGCCGGCTACGAGGCCCGCGTGCGCGAAGCCCAGGCGCTGATCCGCGCCGGCGACATCTTCGAGGTCAACGTCACCATGCGCCACCGGGCGGAGCGCACCGGCGCGCTCGCCCCCGAGACCTGCCCGGACGAGGCGGTGCATCTCGCGCTGCGCGAGGCCAGCGCCAACCCGTTCGGCGCCTTCCTGCGCTGCGGGCCGCGGCTCGCCCTGGCCTCGGCATCGCCGGAGCGCTTCCTGCGCCTGGACGCCGACGGCTGGGTGGAGACGCGGCCGATCAAGGGCACCCGGCCGCGCGGCGCCACGCCCGAGGCCGACGAGGCGATGCGCCTGGAACTGGCCGCCAGCGAGAAGGACCGCGCCGAGAACCTGATGATCGTCGACCTCATGCGCAACGACCTCGGGCGCGTGTGCCGCATCGGCAGCGTGTCCGTGCCGGCGCTGTGGGGTGTGGAGAGCTTCAGCAGCGTGCACCATCTGGTCTCGGTGGTGCGCGGGCGGCTGCGCGAGGGGCTCGGGCCGGTGGACCTGCTGCGCGCGACGTTTCCCGGCGGCTCTGTCACCGGGGCACCGAAGATCCGTGCGCTGGAGGTCATCGACGAGCTGGAGTCCTCGCGGCGCGGGCCGTACTGCGGCTCGGTGGTGGCGATCGGCTTCGACGGGGCGATGGACAGCTCGATCGTGATCCGCACCCTCGTGCTCACCCCGGAGGCGATCGTCGCGCAGGCGGGGGGCGCGGTGGTCAGCGACTCCGATCCGGGAGAGGAATACGACGAGATGATCACCAAGGTGTCGCCGCTGCTGCGCGTTCTCGGGGGGTGAGGCGGAGGAAGACAAGGCCAGGGGCGCTGCCCCTGGACCCCGCCAAAGGCTCGCCTTTGGAAACCCCTTGTTGAAGGAAGTGGTCTGGCTCGGGGGGCGGCTGCAGGTGGCGGCCGAGGCCGGGGTTTCGCCAGCGGACCGGGGCTTCACCCTCGCGGACGGCGTGTTCGAGACCATCCGCATCCGGGGCGGCCGGCCGGCACACCTCGCCCGCCATCTGCTGCGGCTGCGCGGTGCGGCGGCGCGGCTCGGTCTGCCGGTGCCGGCCGGGGATGACGGGCTCGCCGGGGCGCTGGTCGCGACCTGTGCCGCGAACGGAGTGGCGGAGGGCTCCGCGCGGCTGACCCTGACCCGCGGGCCGGGGCCGCGCAGCCTGGCGCTGCCGGAGCACCCGGTGCCCACGCTGCTGGTCACCGCGGCCGCCGGCGTGCCGCCGGAGCACGCGCTGGACGCGGTCGTGGCACGGGGCACGCGGCGCAACGAGTTCTCGCCGCTGTCCTCGATCAAGTCGCTGAACTACGGCGACTCCCTGATCGCGCGGCAGGAGGCAGTCGGGCGCGGCGCGGACGAGGCCGTGCTGCTCAACACCGCCGGGCGTCTGTGCGAGTGCGCGGTCGCCAACCTGGTGCTGCTGTGGCAGGGGCGGCTGCTCACGCCGCCGGTAGCGGACGGCGCGCTGCCCGGGATCATGCGCGGCCTGCTGGTCGAGCGCTGCGGCGTGGAGGAGGCGCCGCTCGACGCCGGCCACCCGGTCGAGGCCCTGTTCGCGACCAGCAGCCTGGGAGTGCGCGCGATCGCCCGGCTGGACGGCGTGGCGCTGCCCCGGCGCGACGACCTGCTCGCGGTGCTGCGGCAGGCGGGGCTGCGCGACGATGGCACGGACGGGACGGGCCTGCCGGCGTGAGCGGCGGCGGGCGCGGCGGCCCTCGTCCGGCGGCGTCGTGCCGGCCGGAGGCGGGGCCTGTCCTGCGGTCCGCGCCTTGAACCCGGCGCGGCCAAGCCCCTATTTCAGCCTTTGTCAACGTCCGGCGTGCAGACTGTGCTTGATCGGTACGCTGTCACGCGCCAAGACTGCGGCGGCGGACCCCGGTTCGTCACCATCGTGCAATGATCAAAGGAGCTTCCGATAGCCAGAGGACCCATGCAGGCCGCCCCGAGTCGCGACGGGCCGCGCGTGAACGAGGATATCCGCGTGCCGCAGGTGCGTCTGATCGACGCCGAGGGCGAGATGCAGGGCGTGATGGGTGCGCGCGACGCGCTGCTCCGCGCCTATGCCGTGGGCCTCGACCTGCTCGAGATCAGCCCGAACGCCGACCCGCCCGTCGTCAAGATGGTCGACTACGGCAAGTTCAAGTACGAGGCCCAGAAGAAGAAGAACGAGGCCAAGAAGAAGCAGCGCGTCATCGAGATCAAGGAGGTCAAGGTCCGTCCGAACATCGACGACCACGACTACCAGGTGAAGCTGCGCGCGATGCATTCGTTCATCGACGAGGGCGACAAGGTCAAGGTCACGCTCCGCTTCCGCGGCCGCGAGATGGCCCACCAGGACCTCGGCGTGAAGGTGCTGGAACGCATCCGCACCGACATGGACGAGAAGACCAAGGTGGAGCAGATGCCCCGCATGGAGAACCGCCAGATGATCATGGTGCTCTCTCCGCGCTGAGCGGCCGGCCGGGGCGCGCGTGCCCCGGCCTTTCCGCGTGTCCTATGCGCCGGCCCGGAGTTCAAGGTGGCGGGCCGGGCGATCACGCGCAGTTGCAACCGACCATGTCTCTGCACGTTGTCCGGGGGTCGAGCGTCGCGCGGCGGCGCCAACCCGGAGCCTTACCCATGCTGAAATGGGCCATCATCTTCTTCGTGATCTCGATCATCGCGGGGTTCTTCGGCTTCTCCGGCGTCTCGGCCGCCTCCGCGGACATCGCCAGGATCCTGTTCTTCATCTTCATCGTGATCTTCCTGATCTTCGTCGTCCTGGCGTTCAGGGCGGGACGAACGATCCTCTAGCGCGAGACCGGGCGCGCACTCCGGCAACGCCGACCAGAGGCGGCGTCACACGACGTGCCGCCGGCCTTTCTCGTGCCGGTCTAGGGGCGCTGCCCCTGGCGGGTCCAGGGCGGCGCCCTGGCCTCCCTGTCCTGCGCGCACCCCTGCTCCGTCCTGGCCTTCCACGTGCCCGCGGCGGTA
>CAXSER010000246.1:0-4943 GCA_964236315.1 uncultured Acetobacteraceae bacterium
CCGGGGGACGCGGGCGCGGCTGTGGCGGAGGTCGCGGCTGCCGCGGGCGGGGGGGCGGCGCCGGCCTGGGACTGGCGGAAGGAGAGGTCGCCGAGCTGCTTGGCGAAGTCCTGCTGCTGCTGGGTCAGCTGGTTCTGCAGCTGGTCGACGCGGCCGCGCAGGCTGCGGGTGCGGTCCTCCAGCTGGCTCACCCGGTCGAGGAGCTGCGCGGTCAGGTCGCCGGACGCGGGGGCGGACTGCGGGGCGGGGCGCTGCGGGGCGTACTGGGGGGCGCCGCCGGCGCCGGCTCCGCCACGCTCCAGGTCCTGCATCTCGCGGCGCAGCTCCAGGATCTGGTTCTGCAGGGCGATGCCCTCGCGGCTGTCCATCTGCGCCCGTGCGGGGGACAGGGACAGGGCCAGGATCATCGCGCCCAGCAGGACAGGCGCACAGGGGACGGATCGCCGCATCGCGCACTCCATTGCCGCCGGCCACGAGTCCGGCACGCCGGGCTTTCTAGTGCGGTTCGCGGGGCGGGGTAAGCGGGCAGGATGGCCGGCGTCCCGGCCTGTGCCAGAAGGCCGGACGCGGCCGGGCCCGCGGGCCGGCACGCGGCGGACAAGGAAGCGGCCGGGCCTGCGGGGCCGGTATGTGCCGGACATGGAAGGGGCGCCGCCGTTGCCGGGGCGCCCCTGGTCAGGCGGGCGGCGCGATCAGCGGACGGAGGTGATCGCGTTGCGGTTCTGCGCCCAGGCGGACTCGTCGTCGCCGAGCGCGGTCGGGCGGTCCTTGCCGTAGCTGATCGTGCTCACGCGGCCTGACGAGACGCCGTGGGCGACGAGGAAGTCGCGGGCGGCGTTGGCGCGGCGCTGGCCCAGCGCGAGGTTGAACTCCTCCGTGCCGCGGTCGTCGCAGTTGCCGGCGAGCTGGACCTGGACCTGGGGGTAGCGCTGCAGCCAGTCGGCCTGGCGGCCGAGCACGCCCTGGGCGTCGGGGGAGAGCGCGCTCTCGTTGAGGCCGAAGATCACGCGGTCGCCGACGTTGGCCACCAGGTCCTCCTCGGAGCCGGGGACGGCGGTGCCGGTCATGCCGGACGAGGCGCCCGCGCCGCCGGCGCCGGTGTTGGCGGCCGACGTGTCGGGCTTGTCGGCGCAGGCGGAGAGCAGGCTCAGGGCGGCGAGCGCGCCCAGGATGCGGAGGTTCATCGGGAAGTCCCTGTTGGGTGATGCGGGCGGACGGCGGGAGGGGGGGGGCCAGGACAGCGTCTCGAAACGGTGAAACGCGCAGGGCGGGCCGATCGTTCCGGTGCCGTGGGCCTTACCCGCGACGACTGCCGGGGTCAAGGCGGATGCAACCGGGGGGCGCATTGCGGCCGGGACACGGCACTGGCGCGGGGTGTCCGGCGGGGGCGGGAAAGAAGTGTCTTGGGGGGCGGGGGATGTCCTGTCCGGCGGGACAAAACGGGGGTCGGGGGCGGGAAATGTCCTGCGGGACAGGACATTCCGTCATGCCGGACGGGACAAACGCGTTATGCGGCGCGGGACATTCTGTGGCTTTTTCGTGGCGGCGTCCTGCGCGGCAGGACGCTTTTGGGGCGTGGGAGGGCGTCGAGCCGTGGCTGGGGAAGACACGGGAGGCGGGTCGGGGTTCACCCGTGGCCGAGAGACACGGGGTGGATCGGGGTTGACCCGTGGCGCGGGGGGCACAGGGGCGGGCGTCACAGACGGCCGATGGCCTTGTAGATGTCATGGGGGCCGATCAGCAGGACCTCGAACAGCTCGCCTTCGGCGTCGAGGGTGCGGCGCGGGATGGCCCGGTCGCCGTGGGTGATCCTGATCGGGTAAAGGTCGGCACGGCCGCGCAGCTTCTCGAAGTTGAGACCGGGCCGCGTCGGGTCGGCGACGAACTGCTCGAAGGCGGCGCTGGCCTGGCGGAACCGGGCGTCGTTCATCGCCCGAGGCGTCTCAGTCGCGCGGCGGCCGAACGCAATCCGTGTCACGGCGCGGCGCGCACCCCCTGGAGGAAGGAGCCGACGTCCGCCGGGGTTGCGAGGACCGGGCCCTCGGCGGGGAGCTCGGCAGCGGCCTCAAGCTCCAGCAACGCCCAGCGCAGGTCGCGGGCGGCCTCGGCCCGCAAACGCACGTCCTCGTCTATCAGCGCCGTCGCCCGCTGCAGCAAAGGCAGCAGGTCCGGCCTGTGCTTCGCCTGAAGCTCGTTTGCCTGTGCTCGCGCCACCAGCATCCCGCGCGCCTCTTCGTAAGCCGTCTCGGCGCTAAGCAGTCGATCGATTGCGGTGGCTCTTTGGTCGTCGGCGATCAGCGCGGTGGCGAGATGGACGCGACTCGCCACGGCAGAAACACGTCCACGCAAGACCCTTGTCTCGGCAACACGGGCCTCAAAGGCGACAACAAGCGCCTCCAGGGGTGCCACACGGTCCATGCGCGCGGCATCCGCGATCTCGAACGAGAGTCCGACCATCGCGCGCGTAACCTGGTCGCCCAAAAAGCTGTCGATGAACATGACGATGTCCGGGGCAAAACCAGAAAGGCCCGCGCAAGCCAGATTATACCCTGGGCCGCAACGCAACACCAAGAACCGTGTCACACAGAGCCGACGCTGGGCCTGTTCAATGCCGGCTCAGGCTCAAGCCTTTCGGAAGCCATTTCTCAAGTGACGGATTCCAAAGGCTCGGCCTTTGGCGGAGCTCGAGGCAGAGCCTCGACCTTGTTTTCCTCCCTATGCGTTGCGGGGCGACCAGGCCGGGTCGGAGGCGTCGCCGGGGGTGGGGACGGGGCGTTCGTTGAAGCCGGTGATGTCGATGGAGACCAGGCGCGAGGAGAAGCCGCCGCCGTTGCGGTCGCCGGCGGCGGTCTGCTTCTGGAACATCAGGACGCGGCCGTTGGGGCAGAAGGTCGGGCCCTCCACGGAGAAGCCCTCGGAGAGGATGCGCTCGCCGGAGCCGTCGGGGTGCATGACGCCGATCGCGAAGCCGCCGCCGCCGAAGCGGGTGAAGGCGATCAGGTCGCCGCGCGGGGACCACACGGGGGTCGCATACTGGCCGTGGCCGAACGAGATGCGGCGCGCGCCGCCGCCGCCGGCGCCCATGACGTAGATCTGCTGGTCGCCGCCGCGGTCGGAGTTGAAGACGATCTGGCCGCCGTCGGGGCTGTAGCAGGGGCTGGTGTCGATGGCGCCGGAGCTGGTCAGGCGGCGGGTGGAGTGGGAGGCCACGTCGACGACGAAGATGTCGGAGCCCGAGCCGTGGGTGGCGGACATGACGACGTTGCCGCCGTTGGGGTCGAAGCGGGGGGCGAAGCTCATGCCCTCGAACTCGCCGAGGATCTGCTGGCGGCCGCTGCCGAGGTCGAACAGGTACACGCGGGGGCGGTTCTGGGCGTAGCTCATGAAGGCGATCTGGTCGCGCGAGGGGTGCCAGCGGGGGGTCAGCACCATCCACTCGCCGCTGGTCAGCACGCGGTTGTTGGCGCTGTCCTGGTCCATGATCGCGAGGCGCGTGGTCTGGCGGCCTCTGGGGCCGGAGCGGGCGATGTAGGCGATGCGGGTGTCGAAGTAGCCTTTCTCCCCGAGCAGGCGCTCGTAGATGACGTCGGCGATGATGTGGCTGATGCGGCGCCAGTTGGCGGCCGATGTGGTGTAGGCGGTGCCCTGGATCTGGGCGCCGGCGGGGACGTCCCAGAGGCGGAACTCGACGCGCACGGGGTCCGAGCCGGTCACGGTGCCGGTGACGAGGGCCTGGGCGCCGGTGGACTTCCAGGCGGCGAAGTTGGGGGTGGGGCCGGAGTCGGCCACGCCCGCGTCGACGGGGCGGAACAGGCCGGAGCGGGCCAGGTCGGCGGCGACCACGCCGGTCATCTGGGTGCCGAGCGCGGAGCCGCCGGTCATGGGGGGGATGGCGATCGGGATCGGGGCGGTGCGGGCGCGGTCGACGGTGATCTCTGCGTTGCCGGGCGAGGCGGCGCCGGGGGTGGCGGCGCCCGGGGCGGGCGCGGTCTGGGCGTGGGCGAGGAAGGGGGCGGCGCGGCCGAGCGCGGCGCCGGTGGCGAGGAGGGCGCGGCGGGTGTGCGCCGGGTGGCCCCGGGCGGGGAGGTCCTCGATCAGCACCGGCTCGGGGCTCTGGTGCAGGTCAGGGATCACGAGGGACATGGCGAGGCTCCGCAGTGGAAAGGCCGGCTGTGCGGCAGGACATGGCCGGGGCGGGCCGTGCAGCGCAAGCCCAGGTTGCCGCGCCGCGGGTGACGCGCCCCCTGCCCTGCCCGTGAGAAGCACGTCATATGCGCCGGTCCAGGGCGGCTCGCCCTGGCGGGTCCAGGGCAGCGCCCTGGCCTTTCTTCACTAGGGCTTGAACACGAACTTGAGCTGGGCGGTCTGGCCGAGGAGTTCGCGGGGCACGGGGAGGCTGGCGCAGTGGGCGTCGAGCACGGCGCGGCGGGCGCGCTCGGCGAAGGCGCGGAAGGCGGGGTCGCCGCCCATGCGGCCGGAGTCCTCGGGGGAGAACTGCGCGGCGCGGGCGGTGCCCTGCGCGTCGACGGTGACGATCATGTGGGCGGAGTAGGTCGCGTAGTTCTTGGCCGCCGTGTCCTCGCTGTAGCACTCGCGGACCTCGTCGCCGATCTGGCGCTGCTGCCCTTGCGTGAGCTGCCCGGTGATGTCGCCGGTGCGGGCGCCGCCGGAGTCCGGCGCGCCGCCGCGCGAGGGGTTGGCGCGCGCGGTGGGCGGGCGGGTCTGCTGCTGGTTGGCGCGCAGCTTCTCCAGGGTGTTCAGGAGGGAGGAGGTGTCGGGAGCGGGGTTCCTCGTCTCGTTGGGCTGGGAGGTCTGGCTCTCCGTGCGCGAGGTCTTCGGGGACGGCGGCGGGCGGGTGGCGGTCGGCAGGGGGGGCTCGGGCGCGGGTTTGGCAGGAGCGGGCGGGGTCGGCTTGGCGGGCGTGGGCGGCGGGCGCTGCGGTG
>CAXSER010000247.1:0-4865 GCA_964236315.1 uncultured Acetobacteraceae bacterium
CGCGCGACCGGCGGCGCCCGCACGCTCCGCCTGCCGGACCGCGGCCGTGCCCGCCGGCGGGAACCCCGGTCGCCGACCCGGCCGGCGACCCTTGCGGGGCCGGCACGCGCCGTGCGTGCAGCGTAGCTCGTGTCCGCAGCGTCACGCAGCCGTTCTCCATCGCTCGGTCGCCCGCACCGCATCCGGTGACCGATCGGTTCGGTCAGCGTTGACAACCTACCGTGTTCGACCCGATCGTCAATCCGCCGGCCAGGCACTGCCTCGCCGACCCGGCGTCATGCCGGCGCTGGCGGCACCGGGCCGGCGATCCGCACGTCGGTCGCCGCGCCTGGCGGGGGTGGAAGGCAGGAGGAGAGCGCGATGTCCGGCACCGAGGTCCTGTCCCCCGAGAAGGAGCGGCAGATCCTGCGCGGCGCCGGGATGGTGTTCGCCCAGGAGGGCTACGAGGGCGCCAGCATGTCGCGCATCGCCGCCGAGGCCGGCGTCTCGAAGGGGACCCTGTACAACTACTTCGCCGGCAAGGCCGACCTGTTCGCCGCCTTCGTCAACGAGGAGTGCAGCCGCAAGATCGCCGCCCTGTTCGACGGCGCCGACGACGACACCGACCCCGAGGCCGCCCTGCACCGCATCGGCGAGCGCATGGTGCGCATGATCGTCTCGCCGACCGGGCTGACCATCTTCCGCGTCACCATGTCGGAAGCCGCCAAGTTCCCCGACCTGGCGCGGATGTTCTACGAGGCCGGTCCCGCGCGCGCGACCGGGCACATGGCCGACTGGCTGACGCGCCAGACCCTGGCCGGCCGCCTCGCGGTCGAGGACGCGCGCTTCGCCGCCGACCAGTTCTTCGCGCTGTGCCAGACCCGGCTCGGCATGCTGTGCCGCCTGCAGTTGCTCGCCACGCCCACCGACGCCGAGGTCGAGCGCGTGGTGGCCAGCTCCGTCGCCATGTTCCTGCGCACCTACGCCGCGCCGGCCGCGTCGATCGACGCCCCGCTGGCGCTCGCCCCCGCCGGCAGGCAGCCCGGCGCCTCGCTCGGAGGCCAGGCATGACCCCCGGCCAGGGCCGTCCCGCCGCGCCCGCCGACAGGCCGGCGCCCGGCGCGGCCGCGGACGCGATGCTGGACCGGGTGCTGGGCAGCCTCGACGCCGGCCTGGAGGCGGCGACCGGCCGGCTCGTGGAGTTCCTGCGCATCCCCAGCGTCAGCGCGCAGCGCGACCACGACCCGGACTGCGCCCGCGCCGCCGAGTGGGCGCGCGCGCAGCTCGCCGCGATCGGCTTCGACGCGGCGGTGCACGCGACGCCCGGGCAGCCGATCGTGCTCGCCCACCACGCCGGCCCGAGCGGCGCCGCCGAGGGCCCGCACCTGCTGTTCTACGGCCACTACGACGTGCAGCCCGCCGAGCCGCTGGCGCCCTGGACCAGCCCGCCGTTCGAGCCGGTCGTGGTGGACGGGCCGCACGGCAGGCGCGTGGTCGCGCGCGGCGCCGTGGACGACAAGGGCCAGAGCCTGATGTGGCTGGAGGCCCTGCGTGCCTGGCACGCGGTCGCAGGCGCGCCGCCCGCGCGCGTCACCGTGCTGCTGGAGGGCGAGGAGGAGGTCGGCAGCCCCAGCCTGGAGGCGTTCCTGTCGGAGCACCGCTCGGCGCTCGCGGCCGACGTCGCGATCATCTCCGACACCGGCATGTGGGACATCGACACTCCGGCGATCACCACCCGCCTGCGCGGCCTCGCCTACACGCAGCTCACCGTGCGCGGCGCCTCGCGCGACCTGCACTCGGGCATGTACGGCGGTTCGGCGCCCAACCCGATCGCGGCGCTCGCGCGCATCCTGGACGCCCTGCACGACGCCGACGGCCGCGTCGCCCTGCCCGGCTTCTACGACGGCGTCGCCGAGCCGCAGCCCGCGCAGCTGGACGAGTGGCGCGCCCTGGGCTTCGACGAGGCGGCGTTCCTGGCCGGCATCGGCGTGTCGGCACCGTCCTCGCCCCCCTCCGGCGAGCGTGGCCGCGGCGCCCTGGAGCGGCTGTGGGCGCGGCCGACCGCGGAGATCAACGGCGTCTGGGGCGGCTACCAGGGGCCGGGCAGCAAGACGGTGATCGCGGCCGAGGCGGGCGCCAAGGTCTCGTTCCGCCTGGTCCCGGGCCAGGACCCCGACCGCATCGTCGCCCTGTTCCGCGACTTCGCGGCCGCCCACGCGCCGCCGGGCACGGCCGTCACGCTGGAGGCCTACAGCGGCTCGCCGGGCTTCGAGGTGGCCTCGGACAGCCCGTGGGTCGCCCTGGCGCGCACGGCGCTGGCCGGGGAGTTCGGCCGCCCGGCGGTGCTGATCGGCTCCGGCGGCTCGATCCCGGTGGTCGAGCAGCTGCGCCGCGTGCTCGGCATCGACAGCCTGCTGGTGGGCTTCGGCCTGGAGGACGACCAGGTGCACGGGCCGGACGAGAAGTTCGAGCTGCGCTGCTTCCGCGCGGGGATGCGCTCGCACGCCCGGCTGCTGGCGGCCTTCGCCCGGTAGCGCGCCCGCCGGCAGGCGGGGTCGACGCCCCGCCCCGGCCGCTCCGCCGCCGCGGACCGCTCCGGCCACGGGCGTCCGGGCGGCCGTTCCCCTCCGCTCCCGCTGACCCAGGTGGCACCCATGCGCAACCATCCCGCGACCGTCGCCCTGGCGGCGGCCTTCCTGACGGCGGCATCGCCCATGGCCCTCGCGCAGACCACCGTCGCCGCCAACGACCCGGCCATCCTCTACTCGCCCGGCAACTGGAGCGTGACCGCCTCCGGGGCCGCCACCCTCAACGCCGGCGCCTACTTCAGCACCCTGTTCACCGGGTCGAGCCTGTCGCTGGGCTTCTCCACCGCCGCCAGCCAGGCGCCGCTGCCGCAGCTCTACTACCGGATCGACGGCTACTCCGCGCAGTCGCCCTGGACCCGCGCGGAGGTCGCCCCGAGGATCGCCGCAGCGCTGCCCGCCGACACGGCGGCGCTGCCGTACCACCTGCTGGAAGTGGTGGTGAAGTCGACCTCGGAGAACCTGCCCCGCTGGTCCACGCCCGGCGCCACCGCCGTCGTGTTCGCCGGCCTCTCCCTGGCGCCCGGCGCCTCCGCCGCAGCCCCCGCCGCGCTGCCGACCCGCGCGCTGTTCTTCGGCGACTCGATCACCGAGGGCGTGCGCACGGTCAACGCCACCGCCGCGCGCGACACCGACCGCAACGACGCCATGATGGGCTGGGCCTACGCGCAGCGCGGCCTGCTGGGCGTGGAGGCCGGCATCGTCGGCTTCGGCGGCACCGGCCTCACCGTGACCGGCAGCGGCGGCGTGCCCCCGCTGCCCCGCAGCTACGACCGCATCCTGCCCGACGTGGCGCGGCCCGCGGACCCCGGCATCGCGCTGGTCGTGCTCAACGAGGGCACCAACGACGTGAACGCCGCGCCGGCCGACGTCGCCGCGGGGCTGGCGCACGCGCTCGACGGGCTCCTCTCGCTCTACCCGGCCGCAAGGATCGCCGTGCTGCGCCCGTTCGGCGGCATGCAGGCCGAGGCGCTGCAGGCCGGCATCGCCCGCTGCGCCGACCCGGCCAGGGTCGCCTACATCGACACCGCCGGGATGTTCGACCCGGCGTTCGGCGTCGACGACTCCGCCCTGCATCCGTCAGGGCCGAACAGCCTGGGGCGCATCGCGCCCAGGGTCGCGGCACGGCTCGCGGCGCTGCTGCGCCTGCCGCCGCCGCATCCCGCGGCGACGCGCACGCAGCAGGGGGAAGGCGTGCGTCGCGGCGGAGTGCGGGGAGGCAGGCAAGGTTGAGGCTCTGCCTCAAACTCCGCCAAAGGCTCGCCTTTGGAAACCTCGACCCAGGGAAAGGGTCCTCTTGACCCGCGGGGCGTCAGCCGCCCGAGAGGATCGACCAGGCGGACCGGGGGGCCTCGGCGTCGGACTCCGCGTCGGCCGGCGCGAGGGTCCCGTCGGCCGGGCCGGGCTTGGAGAGCTTGTGCAGGGCAGCCACCTCCTCGACGGCTGCGTGCTGAGGCGCCTCCCCCGGCGCCGCGTCGGCCTGCTCCTGCGCGGCCGCGGGCTCCCAGGACTGCACGAACACCGGCTCCGCGGCGGGCGCGGGGACCGGAACCAGCAGCGGCGTGACGTGCGCGGCGGCGACCCCCTCCTCCACCGGCATGTGCGCAGGCTCCGGCGCCATGCGGGCCTCCAGGGTGCGCAGCAGGCCCTCCAGGTCGCGCGACGCGAGCAGCGGCACCACCTCGTTGATCTCCTCGTCCGTGCGGTCCCACCAGGCGGTGCGCAGCAGCCGCGCGATCGTCTCGGGGTCGAAGCGGTAGCGGACGACGGTGGCGGGGTTGCCGGCGACGATCGCGTAGGGCGGCACCACGCCGCGCACGACGGAGCCGGCTCCCACGACCGCGCCGTGCCCGACCTCCGCCCCGGGCAGCAGCATCGCACCCTCCGCGAGCCACACGTCCGAGCCGACCGTGACGTCGCGCGACCTGTGGCACGACGCGTCCGTCATGTTCGGCCAGTAGAAGCGGAACGCGTCGAACGGGTAGGTGCTGGCGTTCGAGGCGACGTGGTTCGCCAGCACGATCGTGACCGCAGCGATCGAGCAGAAGCGCCCGATCACGAGGCGCCCGCCCGCCTCCTCCAGGATCCTCGGATGCCCGTAGGTGTGGTCGCCGATCGCCCAGGAATAGCGCTCGATCCGGTCCGCGAGGATCACGCGGGTGAGGCCCTCGTAGGGCGGGACGTCGCGACGCATGGGCGATCTGCACCTTCCGGTTGGAGCTGCGTCATAGCAGCAACGACCGCGCGGCAGCCACCTCTCTCTCCGCCCGCGCCCGGCCCGCCTGCGACACCGGGCAGGCC
>CAXSER010000248.1:0-4861 GCA_964236315.1 uncultured Acetobacteraceae bacterium
CAAGGCCAGGGCTCTGCCCTGGACCCGCCGGGGGCAGGCGCCCCCGGACCCGCACACGTGAAGGCAGGGTCGGGGTTTCCGGGGGCGGGGCGCTTCAGGGCATCGAGGCGGGGCCCTGGCCTTCCTGGCCGACCGGGCCCAGATCACCGCCATGATGACCCCAGCGCGCCGCCGTTTTGCCCTCACCCTGGCCGGGCTGTTCGCCGTGCTGGCGACGATGACCGTCGTGACGTCGTATTCGGTGACCCTCTACCGGCTGTTCTGCGAGGCGACCGGCGCCGGCGGCACCACGCAGAGGGTGGCCGCGGACGACGCCGCGCTGTCGGAGCGCACGGTGTCGGTGAGCTTCGACACCAGCGTGGCGCCGAACCTGCCGTGGCGCTTCGTGCCGATGCAGCGCCGGGTGCGGCTGCACCTGGGCGAGGACACGCTGGTGTTCTTCGAGGCCGAGAACCTCTCGGACCACGACATCGTCGGCCACGCGACGTTCAACGTCACGCCGGACCAGGCGGGGCCATACTTCAAGAAGATCCAGTGCTTCTGCTTCACCGAGGAGCGGCTCGCCGCGCACGCCCGCGTGCAGATGCCCGTCGACTTCTTCGTCGACCCGCGCTTCGCCACCGA
Source organism: uncultured Acetobacteraceae bacterium (assembly GCA_964236315.1). Taxonomy (GTDB): domain Bacteria; phylum Pseudomonadota; class Alphaproteobacteria; order Acetobacterales; family Acetobacteraceae; genus CAXSEF01. The sequence continues at coordinate 625 of CAXSER010000248.1, forward strand.
CCGGGAGACGAAGGACGTGAGCGAGATCACCCTGTCCTACACGTTCTTCCCGTCGCTGCGGCCCAAGGGGGCGACCGACCTGGCGCGGTTCGGCGGCGAGGACGCGGCCGCGGGCGCGCAGCTGTTCGACGCGCAGTGTAGCGGCTGCCACGCGGCCGGGCACAGCAAGGTGGGGCCGTCGCTGGCGGGCGTGGTCGGTCGGGCGGCGGGCAGCGTGCCGGGGTATCCTTACTCGGCGGCGCTGGCGCAGTCGGGGCTCGCGTGGAGCGACGCGAACCTGGCGCGGTGGCTGGCAGGGCCGGCGGCGATGGTGCCGGGGGCGGGGATGCCGATGAGCGTGCCGGACGCGGGGCAGCGGCAGTCGATCATCGCCTACCTGCGCACGCTGCAGCCGTCGGGGTAGAAGAAGGCAAGGTTGAGGCTCTGCCTCAAACTCCGCCAGGGCGAGCCGCCCTGGACTGGCCTTACTTGAAAGAGGCCGGTCCAGGGGCGGCTCGCCCCTGGCGGGTTCGGGCGTAGGCTGGCCAAAGGTTCCGACGGCCCGCCTGGGCCGTTGGAACGGCCGGCGGAGGGAGAGCCCGATCTTGCCTGCCTTCGTCAGGCCGAACGCTGCACCACGCTCAGCACGATCGCGCCGAACAGCATTCCCACCACCGAGAACACGCAGATGACGATGCGCAGCCGGAAGCCGACGTCGGTGGCCTCGGCGCCGAAGCTCGTCTGCAGCTGGGCACGGGCGTCGGCAATGCGGGCGGGCAGCGGGCCGGGGCCGTCGAGCACCGGGGCGGCCTGGTCGCCCAGGACCGCGGAGGCTTCCGGGCGGAGCGCGGCCAGGGCCTGGGCGGGGTCGGGCGCCTGGCCGGAGAGCAGGATGCGGTCCAGCAGCGCCTCGTGGATGAGGGCGCGCTGCAGGGGGATCTGGGCGGCGTAGGTGGCGACGACGCCGGTCATGCCCACCACGGCGAACGCCATCGCCAGGAACGCGGTCCAGGCGAGGCCGCCTTGTCTCGATCCGTTCGCCACCAGGCGCACTCCTTCGCGGCGCGATGCGGCCGTGCGCGCGACATCAGCCCTGTCCGCGCCGGCGTCAACCACCGGGCCGACGACGCGGGCGGTGGCGGGCGGGGCGGCGGCGGGATGGACGCTGCACGCGCCCCGGTAGGGGGCAGCGGTTGACAGGGGGCGGAGGCGCCGGTATTCCGCCCGCCTTCCGGCATGCCTCAGTGTCTGGCCGTCGCCCCTGGCGATGGCCGTGCGACAGGCGCCATTCCCCGATCGCGGTCCTGCCGCGCTCGCCCGAGGTCGCGTCATGAAGATCCGCAACAGCCTGCGCGCCGCCAAGGTCCGCGACAAGAACTGCCGCGTGGTGCGCCGCCGCGGCCGGGTGTACGTGATCAACAAGAAGAACCCGCGCATGAAGGCCCGCCAGGGCTGATCCTCGCGGCCGGCCTTCGTGGGCCGGCACGCCGGGCCGGGGTCGGCGCGGCTGGTTGCTCGCAGGTCCATATCCTCGCCTTCCGCATGCGACAGCTGACTGGCACGGGTGCTGCTGGAGGCTGGCGTTTTCCGCAGGCGGTGCCCTGAGGGCCCGATCCCCGACTCTACCCCGGGCTGCGGTGCAGGCAGGGGCGAACTCGTCGCGCGTCGTCGGTTCGGACGCGGGTGCGGGCTTGGGATCGTCCGATTCGCACGGTTCAGAATCGAACGTGCGGCTTGCCGCCTTCCGCATGCTGCGCCATGTCTTGCATTCAAGCCCGGCCGAACGGGCGCAGCAGGGGGCGGGGCGCGATGATCCAGTTGCCGGATCCGAAGCAGGACGTGCTCGCACGGCGCGACGAGATCGTCGCCGGCCTGGCGCAGCTGGTGCCGGCGTCCGGACTGATCTCCGATCCTTTGCGACTGCGGCCCTACGAGACCGACGGGCTGTCCGCCTACCGCCAGCCGCCGATGGCGGTGGTGCTGCCGGAGACCACGGAGCAGGTCGCGGCGGTGATGCGCTACCTGCACGCGAACGGCGTGCGCGTGGTGCCGCGCGGCGCGGGGACGAGCCTGTCGGGGGGCGCGCTGCCGCTGGCCGACGCGGTGGTGGTCGGGCTGATGCGGATGAACGCCATCCTCGAGGTCGACTACGCCGACCGGCTGGCCGTGGTGCAGGCGGGGGTGACCAACATCGGCATCACCCAGGCGGTGGCGCAGGACGGGTTCTTCTATGCGCCCGATCCGTCGAGCCAGCTCGCCTGCATGATCGGCGGCAACGTGAACATGAACTCCGGAGGGGCGCACTGCCTGCGCTACGGGGTGACGGCGAACAACCTGCTCGGGCTGCGGGTGGTCACGGTGGACGGGGAGATCCTCGACATCGGCGGCGCGCACCTGGACGCGGCGGGCTACGACTGGCTCGGACTGCTGACCGGCAGCGAGGGGCAGCTCGTGCTGGTCACCGAGGTCACTGTGCGCATCCTGCGCTCGCCGGAGGGACAGCGGGCGATGCTGGCGGCGTTCTCGTCCAACGAGGTGGCGGGGGCGTGCGTGGACAGCATCATCTCGTCGGGGATCATCCCGGTGGCGCTGGAGTTCATGGACCGGCCGGCGATCCACGCGTGCGAGGCGTTCGCCCACGCGGGCTATCCGCTGGACGCGGAGGCGCTGCTGATCATCGAGGTCGAGGGGTCGGTCGAGGAGCAGAACGAGCTGCTCGCCAGCATCAGCACGCTGTGCCGGCGGCACGATCCGATCAGCCTGCGCGTGTCCTCGTCCGAGGAGGAGAGTGCGGCGATCTGGAAGGGGCGCAAGGGGGCGTTCGGCGCGGTGGGGCGGATCAGCCCGGACTACCTGTGCATGGACGGCACGATCCCGACGTCGCGGCTGCCCGAGGTGCTGCGGCGGATGCAGGAGATGAGCGACAGCTACGGGCTCAAGGTCGCCAACATCTTCCATGCCGGCGACGGCAACCTGCACCCGCTGATCATGTTCGACGCCAACGACGCGCAGAGCTTCCACAAGGCGGAGGCGTTCGGCGCGGACATCCTCACGCTGTGCGTCGAGGTGGGCGGGTGCCTGACCGGCGAGCACGGCGTGGGCGTGGAGAAGCGCGACCTGATGACCGTGCAGTTCACCGGGGTCGAGCTGGACCAGCAGCGCAGGATCAAGGCGGCGTTCGACCCGGGGTGGCTGCTCAACACGGCCAAGGTGTTCCCGCTGCAGGAGCAGGCGGTGCAGGCGCGCGCGGGGCGCGAGTGGGCGTCGACGCTGCAGGCGGCGGAGTGAGCCACACGGCAGGCCGGGGGCCCCGCCCCTGGAGCCGGCCGGAGGCTGGTCGCCGCGAGCCTCCTTCCATGTGCGGGTCCGGGGGCGCGTGCCCCAGGCGGGTCCAGGGCAGAGCGCTGGCCCCGCCTGTCTCTGGAGGCGACCCCGGTGGCTGAGTTCGCCCCCGACAGCGAGGAGGGCATCGCCGAGGTGGTGCGCGGGGCGCGGTCGCGCGGCGAGCCGCTGCTGGTGCGTGGCCATGGCAGCAAGCTCGGCATGCTGCGGCCGGTGCAGGCGGCGGGGTCGCTGTCGACGCGCAACCACGCCGGGATCGGGCTGTATGCGCCCAACGAGCTGATCCTGTCGGCGAAGTCGGGCACGGCGCTGTCCGAGGTGGAGGCGGCGCTGGCCGCGGGCGGGCAGCACCTGATCGCCGAGCCGCCGGACCTGGGGGCGCTGCTGTCGCCGGAGGGCGGGGCGGTGGCGCAGAGCATCGGGGGGGTGGTCGCGACCAACCTGTCCGGGCCGAGGCGCGTGGCGTGGGGGGCGATGCGCGACCACGTCATGGGGGTGCGCGTGGTCAACGGGGCGGGCGAGGTGACGCGCTCCGGGGGGCGGGTGCTGAAGAACGTCACCGGGCTCGACCTGTGCAAGCTGCTGACGGGTTCGCACGGCACGCTGGGGGTGATCACCGAGGTCACGGTGAAGGTGCTGCCGCGGCCGGAGCGCACGGGGTCGGTGGTGCTGGCGGGGCTGGACGCGCGGGCGGGGGTGGCGGCGCTGTCGGCGGGGCTGGGGTCGCCTTACGCGGTGTCTGGCGCGGCCTGGCTGCCGGCGCAGGCGGCGGCGCGGGTGGAGGGGCTGCCGTCGGGGCCGCTGGCGATCCTGCGCATCGAGGACGTGGCGCACAGCACCGAGTACCGGCTCGGGCGGCTGATGGGGGAGATGGCGCGCTTCGCCGTGCCGCTGCGGCTGGACCACGAGGCGAGCC
>CAXSER010000249.1:0-4812 GCA_964236315.1 uncultured Acetobacteraceae bacterium
AGGATTCCAAAGGCGAGCCTTTGGCGGGGTCCAGGGGCAGAGCCCCTGGCCTTGCGCGACCAGGCAGGCCTACGCCTTCCAGGTCGCGTGCCGCGCCATCTCGCACCCGTCCATGCGGTACACCGCCGAGCACGCCGGCGCGAACATCGGCCGCCCGTGCGTCACGGCAGGCGAGGGGGCCGCGACCTGGGCCACGGCCGGCCGGGGCGGCACCGCCGGGCTGCGCGCCAGCACGGCGCCGCTCACGACCACCACCCCGGCGAGCCCGCCGATCCAGCCTGAACCATAATGCACGGGCACCTCCTGCGTCTTGGCGCACCATACCGGAACTCCCGAACAAATAAAGAACAAACTGTTAATGCCCCAGCCGCCGGCTGCGATCCGAAACGGGAACACGCCCCCGCCTCCTCGCCCCACGCCGAAGCGCCCGCGTCCCGCCTGCGCCGCGTCGGCCCCCGCCTCGCCGGCACACTCCCGAACCGTCAGGGCGTCCGGGGCGCCACGGGCTGGCTGTTGATGGTCCAGTCGTAGGGGATGAACTCGACCCGGTAGCCGACCGGCACCGGCGCCGCGCGATAGAGGTTGACGTAGTCGAGCAGGCCCGGCGCGTGCGCCAGGAAGTCCGCCTTGTAGAACGAGAGGATGGAGGACAGCCGCACGACATGGCGCACGTCGTCGACCTGCACGTTGCGCGCCTCCGCGAGGAACCCGCGCGCGGCCGCGTCCAGCTCGCGGTCCAGCGTGGCGGCATGGAACGGGGTGCGCGGCAGCCGCGGGCACGACACCGACATGCAGTTCAGCGCGAAGTGCACGCGCTCGTCGCCGAGCGGGCGGATCACGTCGTTCTCGTAGTCGTAGAGCGACATCGCCCGGCCGCCGACGCTCACGCGCGACAGCACGAAGAACCCCAGCCGCCCCAGCAGCGAGAGTCGCTGCGGGATGCCGCGCCGGACCACGTGCGCCATGGCCAGGGCATTGTAGGCGTTGACGTGGAAGGCGAGCCTGTCCGCCAGCGTCGGGAAGGCGCCGGGCGCATTGTCGGGCGCCAGCGCCGCGACGCCCGCCACCGCCGCGTCGAGATCGCCCCCGTCGCGCGCCAGCCCGCCGAAGTCGACGCGCCCCCTGTCGTCGACGAACCGCGACAGCACCCTCGCCCAGGCCGCGTCCGCGGTGGCCGCCGGCCCATCGACCGCGCCCGCCCGCCCCGCGACGAGCGCCAGCAGCAGCACCAGGCCACCGACCCGACGCCTCACCGTCCTGGCGCTCCCCGTCCCGGCGCCCCCTCTCCTGGAACCCCGCCGGCGTCCAGCCGCGCCCGCCCCTTGAGCGGCAGCCGCCTCGGCCGCCCGCCACCCAGGGCCGGATGCCCGGCCAGCGGGTCCCACAGCACCTCCCCGTCCGCCGTGGCCACCGGGAACGGCCTGAGCAGGAACCGGTCGCGCCGGGCGTTGTGCAGGCACATCGACACCGGCCCCTCCGCGCTCGCCACCATGAAGGCGCACGCCTCCACCCGGCAGCGGTCCAGGCTTCCGGCATCCATGAAGTCGTGGATGAAGAAGCTGAGCTTGCCGACCCGCCCGCGCCCCGCGACCAGGTCGCGCCGCATCGCCCGCAGCTTCCTGCCCGCCCAGCCAGAGCCGCGCAGCACCATCGCGGGATGGCGCATGAGCCACCCCGCGAGCGTGGCCACCGCGCGCCACCGGCTGGTGCGGTCGAACTGCAGGCCGCTGGTGGCGCCGAGCAGCTCGGTCATCAGCGCCTTGTCGTCGAACAGGTCGTGCACCCTGCCGTTCGCCACCAGCGTCATGGCGTAGCGGTTGCACTCGGAATGCCCCACGCCCGGCGTGTCGAACGCGATCCTCGCCCCCGCGCCGGCCTGGATCTGCCCGGCCACGCTGTCCTTCGTGACCTGCTGCAGGCCGTCGCGCTGCGTGCCCCGCCCCGTGTCCGCCGCGAGCTGGAACGAGGCGAGGCGCACCACGTCGCTGTTGGCCACCATGAAGCGCACCACGCCCGGAACCTGCCCGAGGTTGCCCGGATGCACGGTGGTGTTGAAGAACACCGACAGCCCCAGCCCGCGCGCCCGCTCCACGTACTCCCGCCGCACGACGTCGAGGTCCGCCTCGGTGGCGAACCCCTTGCGCCGCTGGGTGGTGTCCACGTGGAACGCGACGTCGACCAGCCCGGCCCCTGCCAGCTCCGCCAGCAGCCCCCGCGTCGCCCTGATGCCGTTGGTGAACAGCGACGCGCGCAGGCCGCGCTCGCGCAGCCGCCGCACCACCGCCACGAGATCGGAGCGCGCGCGCAGCGTGGGATCGCCCCCGGTCACCTGGACGTCGGTGTCGGGACCGTAGGTGTCGCGGATCACGTCGATGCGCCGGAACAGCTCGGCGAGCGGCACGTCGTGCACCGCCTCCGACGCCTCCGACAGGTAGCACAGCGTGCAGTCCAGGTTGCAGCGCTGCGTGACCTCCAGCGCCACGCAGCCGATCGCCCAGCGCCGCCCCATGGTCTGGCTCGCCGACCACTGCCCCGTCTCCACCATCCGCAGGCGGGCCCGCTCGATCGGGGACGCGCCCCCCGGCGGCGGCGGCGGCTCCGGCCCCAGTGCGTCGATCTCGGCTGGCGTCATGAACGGCATCGGCAGCCTCCGCGGCATCCCTGGCCTATCCGGCGAAACCCGGCCACCGGATGCACGACGCCCCGCGATGCCCCACGCCGGGCATCCGCCAGCGACGCCCGCCCAGCCTGCGCCGCCCGCCCAGCCTGCGCCGCCTGCCCAGCCTGCGCCGCCTGCCCAGCCTGCGGCGCCCCCGCCGTCAGCCGAGGCGCCGGTACGACAGGCCCCGCGCCAGCCAGCAGCCGACCTCGACGCCGCACACCCGCCCATCCCCCCCGCGCCGGAACGCCAGCGTCCAGTCCCCCGGCGGCGTGTGGTCCAGCGCGCGCGGGCAGGGCAGGAGCCACAGGTCCGGCCCGACCGCCTCCAGCGTCTCCATGCGCCCCCGCCCCAGGAAGCCGGAGAACCCGCCGGCGAGCACCCCCCCTGCGTCGCACACCGTCAGCTCCGCCTCCAGCTCCCCGCAGCGGTAGCAACCCTCGATGTCGCGGGCAGCTTCGCCGTCGCACGGACGCAGGAACGACGCCTGGTTCTCCTGCGGACGCTCCATCCACGGCCCGCCGTCGCGCAGCCCCAGCCGAGTGCCGTCCCGCCCTGCCGTGCCGTCCGCCTGCAGGTCGAGCCACTCCGCGGAGTGGCCGTAGCGCAGCCGCACCCGCCCGGCCTGCGGCGCGTCGATGCGCACGGCCAGCCCGGTCTCCGGCTCGACGCAGACGCCCGGCCACTGCGGCGCGGGCAGGGCGGCATCGGGCGCCGCGCCCGGCCGCGCCCGGTCCTCGCCCAGCACGGCGGCCAGCAGGTCCAGGGCCGCCTCCTGCGCGTCGGACATGTGGTTGAACAGCACGACGACGGAGACCCGCTCGGCGGCCAGGTGGAGCCGGTGGCTGCGCCATCCCCGCAGCGCCCCGCCGTGCCCGGTGGCCGCGCGGCCCAGCACGGCACGCCGGTTCAGCCCGAAGCCGTACGCGGCCGGCGCGCCGTCGGCAAAGGCGACCGGGGCGGAAAGCCGGTTGTAGAGGCTGCCGGCATCGTCGCGGGTCGCGTCGATGTGGCGCTCCCAGGCGATCATGTCGTCCAGGCTGGCGCCGAGCCCCGCGTCGCCGGTCCACAGCACGCGGTTCTCGGCGGCGCGGAACCCTGTGGCCTGCGTGCCCTCGTAGCCCTCCGTGCCGTCCGGCATCGCCCGCGTGTCGGCCGCGAGGAACGCCGTCTCCATGCCGACCCGCCCGAGGATCCTGGTCCGCAGCAGCTCCGCGAGCCCGCGCCCGGCGCGCGCCTGCACGACGTCGGACAGCAGCCGGAAGTTGCCGTTGGAATAGGAGTAGCGCGTGCCCGGCGCGAACTGCAGCGTCCTGGCCGAGCCGATGACGCGCGCCGTCTCCTCGTCGCCGAACGGCGCCTCCGCGGGCGAGCCGTGCAGCATGGCGAGCGCCCAGGAGTCGCGCAGGCCGGACTGGTTGTGGCACAGGTGCGGCGCCCCGGGCGCGGCCCCTTCCAGCAGCGGCAGCCGGGCCGCGACGTCGCCGTCCAGCACCGAGGCGTCCGGAAAGGCATCGAGCACCAGGCCGCAGGTGAACTGCTTGGTGATGGAGCACATGCGGAACAGCGTGCGCGGCGTGAACGGGATGCGCTGCTCCGCGTTGGCCCAGCCCCAGGCATGGCGGGCCAGCACCTCGCCGTCGCGCAGCACCGCGACCGCGCCGCCCGGCCCCGGGAAGCTGCGCGGCAGGGCGTCGAGGGCGCGGTCGAGGCGTGCGGACGTCGGGCTCGTCATGGCGCCAGTCTGCCCATGGCGCGCGCGTGCGCAAGGACCCCTGATCCACCCGCGCGGCCCGGCCGGGCCCGACCGTCAGGCGGCACGGGGCGGCGGGCAGCGACCGCGCCCATGCGGGCCACCTCCGCGCACTGTCGGCGCCACGACGCTCCTGCCGCGCGTCCGGTCCCGCGAGGTCCGTGCCCCGGAGCCTGTTCTGTCACGCGCGCGCGGCGCCACCCCGGGCCACGGAGACGCATCCGTTGCAGAAACGCAACGCTCTCACTCCGCACGCAGCGATGGCACAACGATTGCACTTGTCCTCCGGCCCTGCGGAAGGGTTCGGAGGGGCATCGACCATGAGCACACACCAGGGCCACGCACGCGGCCAGCACGGCCGCAGCCGGCGCGGCGCCCTGCCGCGCGGGGCCGGCCTCGC
>CAXSER010000250.1:0-4803 GCA_964236315.1 uncultured Acetobacteraceae bacterium
GGGCCGGGGGCCGCCGGCATCGGGGCGAGCGGCGTCGGGGCGGGCGGCGTCGGGGCGGGCAGGATCGGTGCAGGCGACACGCGCGCGGTGAGCCCGAGCCTCGCTGCCACCGTCCCCGCCGGCACGCTGGCGGCGGACGACGGGCCCGCGGGCGACGTCGGCGGGATCTACGTGCTCGACATGGGCGAGCCCGTGCGCATCGTCGACCTGGCGCGCCAGATGATCCGCCTCGCCGGGCTGCGCGAGGGCGACGACATCGCCATCCGCTACACCGGGCTGCGGCCGGGGGAGAAGCTGTTCGAGGAGCTGTTCCACGGCCGCGAGCCGCCGCTGCCGACCGGGCATCCCGGGCTGCTGATGGCGGCGCCGCGCACCGCGGACCCGGCCGCGATGGCGCGCGCGCTGGACGCGATCGCGGGCGCCTGCCACGCCGGCCAGGTGGCGCAGGCGCTGCTGCTGCTGTCGCGGCTGGTGCCGGAGTACACCCACGATCCGCTGGGCGCGCAGCCCTCGCGCACCACGCCGATCCGGCCCGCAGCGGCCCCCCTGCCCGCCCCCGCGGTCCAGCCGGGCACGGCGGCGGCGCCCCGAAGGAGCGACCCATGAGCGACGGCCCGATCCGTTTCCTCGACCTGCCCGCGCAGCAGGCCCGGCTCGGCGAGGGGCTGCGCCGGCGAATCGACGCGGTGATCGCGCACTGCGGCTTCGTGCTCGGGCCGGAAGTGGCCGAGCTGGAGGGGCGGCTCGCGGCGTATTGCGGCGCCGGGCACTGCGTCGCGGTCAGCTCCGGCACCGATGCCCTGCAGATCGCCATGATGGCAGAGGGCATCGGGCGCGGCGACGCGGTGTTCCTGCCGGCGTTCACCTACACGGCGACCGCCGAGGTGCCGCTGGTGCTCGGCGCCACGCCGGTGTTCGTCGACGTCGACCCCGCCACGTTCCAGATCGACATCGCCGACCTTGCGCGGCGGATCGAGGCGGTGCGCGACGCCGGGGTGCTGCGGCCGCGCGCCATCGTCGGCGTCGACCTGTTCGGGCAGCCGGCGGACTGGCCGGCGCTGCGGGCGGTGGCGGAGCGGCACGGGCTGTTCCTGCTCGACGACTGCGCGCAGGCGTTCGGCGGCAGCCTGGGCGGGCGCAAGCTCGGGCGGGAGGCGGTGGCGACGGCGATCAGCTTCTTCCCGTCCAAGCCGCTGGGCGCGTACGGCGACGGCGGCGCCCTGCTCACCGACGATGCGGAGCGGGCGGCGCTGTACCGCTCGCTGCGCACCCACGGTGAGGGCGCGCAGCGCTACGAGGTGCTGCGCACGGGGATGAACGGGCGGCTCGACACGCTGCAGGCGGCGGTGCTGCTGGCCAAGCTCGACGTGTTCGAGGACGAGCTGGCCGCGCGCGAGGCGGTGGCGCGGGTGTACGACCGCAGGCTCGCGAACCTGGTGCAGGTGCCGGCGCGCGTGCCGGACAGCGCCAGCGCGTGGGCGGTGTATGCCGTGCTGCTGCCCGATGGCGCGACGCGCGACCGGGTGCAGGCGGCGCTGCGCGAGGCGGGGGTGCCGACGGCGATCTACTATCCCCGGCCGCTGCACCACCAGCCGGCGTACCGCGACCACCACGCGGCCGTGGCCGGCGGCGCGCTGCCGGTGTCGGAGGACCTGGCGACGCGCATCCTGGCGCTGCCGATCCATCCGGACCTGGGCGAGGCGGCGGCGGGGCGGGTGTGCGACGCGATGGCGGCGGCGCTGGGGTAGGCAGGCCGGGGGTCGTGCCTGCGGTCCAGGGGCGGGGCGAGGCCGCAGGCGTTGCGGGCGGCATCGCCATGATGCTGCTGGGCGTGCTGCTGTTCGCGGTCAACGACACGCTCGGCAAGTGGCTGGTCGGCACCTATGCGGTCGGGCAGCTGATGCTGGTGCGCAGCGCGGCGGGGCTGCTCGCCATGGCGCCGGCCCTCCGCCGCGCGGGTGCCGGCGACGTCCGCGGGGTGCGGCGTCCGGGGCTGCAGCTGCTGCGCGCGGCGTTCGCCACGCTGGAGAGCGCGCTGTTCTTCCTGGCGCTGACGGAGCTGCCGCTCGCCGAGGTCATGACCTACTACATGGCCGGGCCGATCTACGTCACCGCCCTGTCCCCGTTCCTGCTGGGCGAGCGGGTGGGCTGGCGCCGGTGGAGCGCGGTGGGCGCGGGCTTCTGCGGCGTGGTGCTGGCGCTGCATCCCTCGCCCGGCTCCGTCTCCTTCGGCGCCGCCTGCGCCCTGGGCGGCAGCGTCTGCTACGCGCTGTTCCTGGTCGCCACGCGCGGGCTGGCGGGCACCTCCGGCACGGTGCTGATGACCGGGCAGCTCCTGGCCGCCCTCGTGTTCGGGGCCGTGATGGTCGCGGTGCGCGGCTGGACGCCGCCCGGCGCGCAGGACCTCGCGCTGATGGCCCTGCTCGGCCTCGGCTCGCTCGGCGGCAACCTCTGCGTCATCCGCTCGCTGCGCCTGGCGCCGGCCTCGGTCGTCGTGCCCTACCAGTACACGCTGGTCCTGTGGGGCATGCTGTTCGGCTACCTCGTGTTCGGCGAGGTGATCGGGCCGTTCCCGCTCGCGGGCGCGGGCATCATCGTGGGCGCCGGGCTGTTCATCTTCCTGCGCGAGCAGCAGATGCGGACGCCGCGAGCGGACGCGCAGCCTCGCGCGTCCGGGGGGTCGGCCGGCGGGGACGACGCCTTCCTGCCCCCGCCGGCCGACCAGGGCCGCATTCGGACCCCGGACCACGTCGCGGGAACAGGCGCCTGACGAAGGCCGGTCCAGGGGGCTGCGCCTAGCGGGTCCCCGCTTCCCGGCCTGGGGCAGAGCCCTGGCCTTGCGTCTGCCTCGCGCAACTCCGCCGCTCCCTGGCCCGTTCGCCCCGGAAACCAGGGAGGCTGCCATGTCCGGCAAGGAGACGCAGACCGGCTTCGAGGACGAGCGCGAGGACGACGTGACCGCCGTGCCGCACGACGCAGGCGAACCGGAGCAGGACCCCAAGGCGTCGCCCGACAACGGCCGGCAGGACTCCGAGACCGCCTCGAAGACCTGAGGCGAGGGCCGGGTGGTGCCGGCGTCGGCTTCGCGCTACTCCGGAGCCATGGCCCCTGCACCGAGACGCCCCGTCATGCTGGTCATCCTCGACGGCTTCGGCTGGCGCGAGGAGGACGCGGACAACGCGGTGCGACAGGCGCACACGCCGGTGTTCGACCGTCTCTGGGCGCACGGACCGCGTGCGTTCCTGCGCACCAGCGGCGCCGATGTCGGGCTGCCGGACGGGCAGATGGGCAACTCCGAGGTCGGCCACCTCAACATCGGCGCAGGGCGGGTGGTGGGGCAGGAGCTGCCGCGCATCTCGGCCGCGATCGCGGACGGCAGCCTGGAGACGGCGCCGGCGATGCGCACCCTGGTCGAGCGGCTGCGCGCGTCGGGCGGGACGTGCCACCTGATGGGGCTGGTCTCGGAAGGCGGGGTGCACGCGCATCAGGCGCACGCGGTGGCGCTGGCGCGCATCCTGGCGGCGGCCAGGGTGCCGACGGTGCTGCACGCGTTCTCCGACGGGCGCGACACGGCGCCGGACAGCGGGCGGGGGTTCCTCGCCGCGCTGCTGCGCGCGCTGCCGGCGGAGGTGACGGTCGCCAGCGTGGTGGGGCGCTACTTCGCGCTGGACCGGGACCGGCGCTGGGACAGGGTGGCGAAGGCGTACGACGCGATCGTCGCCGGCAAGGGGCCGCGGTTCGCCGATCCGCTGGCGGTGATCGACGCCGCCTACGCGCAGGGGGTGGGCGACGAGTTCATCGTGCCGGCGGTGGTCGGCGGGTATGCGGGGATGCGCGACGGCGACGGGGTGCTGTGCTTCAACTTCCGCGCCGACCGGGTGCGCGAGCTGCTGGCCGCGATCGTCGACCCGTATTTCGAGGGGTTCCGCCGCGACCCCCTGCCGCCGGTGCTGGCGGCGGCGGCGGGGATGACGCGCTACAGCGACGACCTCGCGGCCCAGCTCGACGCGCTGTTCCCGCCGCAGGGGATGAGCAACCTGCTGGGCCAGGTGGTGGCCAAGGCGGGGCGGCGGCAGCTGCGCATGGCGGAGACGGAGAAGTATCCGCACGTCACCTACTTCCTCAACGGCGGCATGGAGCTGCCGCTGGAGGGCGAGGAGCGCATCATGGTGCCCTCGCCCAGGGTCGCGACCTACGACCTGCAGCCGGAGATGTCGGCGCCGGAGCTGGCCGAGCGCGCGGTGCAGGCGATCGACGGCGGGATGCACGACCTCATCGTGCTGAACTTCGCCAACCCGGACATGGTCGGGCACACCGGCAACCTGGCGGCGACGATCCAGGCGATCGAGGCGGTGGACTCGGGGCTCGGGCGCATCGCGGGGGCGGTCGAGAGGCGCGGGGGGGCGCTGCTGGTCACGGCGGACCACGGCAACGCGGAGACGATGCGCGACCCGGAGAGCGGGGGGCCGTACACGGCGCACACCACGAACCTGGTGCCGGTGGTGCTGGCCGCGTCGGGGTCGCTGGCGGAGGACGGCGCGCCCGAGGGGGAGGCGCCGCGGCGCGAGGGCATGCGCGACGGGCGGCTGGCGGATCTGGCGCCGACGCTGCTCGACCTGATGGGGCTGGCGCGGCCGGCGGAGATGACCGGCCGCTCGCTGCTGCGGGGCTGAGCGGGGCGGCGGGGAGGAAGCAAGGTTGAGGCTCCGCCTCAAACTCCGCCAAAGGCTCGCCTTTGGAACCCTGGACCTAAGTGAGGCCGGTCCAGGGGCGGCTCGCCCCTGGCGGGTCCGGGCAGAGCCC
>CAXSER010000251.1:0-4797 GCA_964236315.1 uncultured Acetobacteraceae bacterium
CTGTATGTCGCCCTTGCCGCCGCCGCCATCAGCCTGCTGATCGGCGTGCCCGCCGGCCCCGCGCCGGGCTGAGGCCTGCGCGGAGGCGGCGTCGGCCCTGGCGGGCGAGGTCGGGGCCGCGACCGGGTCCTCCGGGCTGTCCGACGCACCCGGACGGAGCGCGCCGGAAGGTCAGTCCGCGAGGGCTGCGGCGGCGGCGGCGGCGGCGGCGGGGGTGGCCGAGGCGGGGCCGGACGAGAGCGGGTGGCGCACGACCTGGCCGACGGGCGCGAGCTGCAGGCCGAGCACCACCAGCAGCAGGCCGCCGACCAGGCCGAAGTTCTTCAGGAACTCCCAGAACTCCTCGCGGCCCTTGCTCTGGCCGGGGGCGAGCAGGTCGGCATGCGTCCAGAACGGGTGGTAGAGCAGGGCGGTGACGGCGCAGAAGCCGGCAAGGACGAAGGCGGCCAGGCGGTCGGACCAGCCGAACACGATGCACACGGGGGTGACGACCTCGACCACGATGGCCACGGCCAGCAGCACCGGGCCGCCGGGCAGGAAGGAGGAGTTCGCCTGCTGCAGCGCCTGCTTCCAGTTCACGACCTTGTCGAGCGCGGAGAAGGGAAACAGGATCACGAGGCAGATCTTCGCGATCAGGGCCGCGGCGGCGTTGAGGAGCATCGGGTCGTCCTGGGTGGGGCGCGTCCGGGCGCCGGGGCGCCCGCGACGTGCGGCGGTTGGGCAGCGCGGGACGCGCGGGGGTCGAGCGCCTCAAAGCCGCCAGGCGGCGCGAGTTGCGCAGGGTGTGTGCGTGCGCAGGGCGTCGCCCGGCGTGGTTCGTGCGCCGGCGGGGCGGCAGGCGGGCGCGGCCGTGCCGGGGCGGGGTCCGGTTGCGACGCGGGTGCAACATCGGCGGTGGCGCCACGTTGCGGGCGCTCGGCAACGGCAAGGATCGGCAGCGATGGCCTCCCGCGTCGAGGACTACGCGCTCGTCGGCGACGGCGAGACGGCGGCGCTGATCGCGCGCGACGGGTCGGTCGACCTGCTGTGCTGGCCGCGCTTCGACAGCGACGCGTGCCTCGCGGCCCTGCTCGGCGACGCGGACAACGGGCACTGGCGCATCGCGCCGGCCGGCGTGGTGGAGCGCACGACGCGGCGCCACCAGGGAGACACGCTGGTGCTGGAGACGGAGTTCGCCACCGGGTCGGGCGCGGTGCGGGTGGTCGACTTCATGCCGATGCGCGACACGGTGTCGGCGCTGGTGCGCAGGGTCGAGGAGGTGCGGGGCAGGGTGCAGATGCGTCTGGACCTCGCGCTGTGCTTCGACAGCGGGGCGATGCCGCCGTGGCTGCAGCCGCAGGGCGACGGCTTCGTGGCCGAGGTCGGGCCGGACCGGGTGAGGATGCGCGCGCCGGTGGCGCTGCGTCACCACGAAGCGTCGGTGTGGGCGGAGTTCGACGTGGCCGAGGGGCAGCGGCTTGACTTCGCGCTGACGTACGACAGCTCGACGGCGCCGCTGCGCGACGTGCCGGACGTCTCGGCGCTGCTGTCGGAGACGCTGGAGTACTGGGGGCATGGTCGGGGCGGTTCGACAGGGCGACGCGTTGGGACAAGGCGGTGCGGCGCTCGCTGGTCACGCTCAAGGCGCTGATCCACCGGCCGACCGGGGAGCTGATGGCGGCGGCGTCGCTTGGGCTGCCGGAGGTGGTCGGCGGGTCGATGAACTGGGACTACCGCTACTGCTGGCTGCGCGACGCGACGTTCACGCTGACCGCGCTGCTCAACGCCGGCTACCAGGAGGAGGCGCTGGCGTGGCGCGACTGGATCCTGCGCGCGGTCGCGGGCAGGCCGGACCGGATGCGGATCATGTACCGCGTGGACGGGTCGCGCAGGCTCGACGAATACAAGGCGGACTGGCTCGGCGGCTACGAGGGGTCGCGGCCGGTGCTGGTCGGCAACGCGGCGTCTGGGCAGACGCAGCTCGACGTGTACGGCGAGCTGCTGGACGCGATGCACGTGGGCTCTCGCGCGGGGCTGGGGCGCACGGAGCGTTCGATCGAGGTGGAGACGGCGCTGATCGAGTACCTGGAGGGGATCTGGGACAAGCCGGGCGCCGACATCTGGGAGACCCGCGGCAAGGGGCGGCGCTACACCTACTCGCAGGCGATGGCGTGGGTGGGGATCAACGCCTTCCTGTCCGGCGCCGAGACGCACGGCGCGGTGGACGAGGCGATGCGCCGGCGGCTGGAGGGCGTGCGCGACACCATTCACGCCACGGTGTGCCGCGAGGGCTACGACGCTGCGCGGGGGCATTTCGTGCAGGCGTACGACAACCCGGTGCTGGATGCCTCGCTGCTGCTGCTGCCGATCGTGGGGTTCCTGCCGGCGAGCGACCCTCGCATCGCGGGCACCATCGCGGCGGTCGAGCGCGAGCTGACGGAGGGCGGGCTGGTGCGGCGCAAGGCGTCGCGCGGCGACGGGTCGGACGAGGGCACCTTCCTCGCGTGCTCGTGCTGGATGGCGGACGCGATGGGGCTGCAGGGGCGCACGGCGGAGGCGGCCACCCTGCTGGACCGGGTGATCGAGCTGTCGAACGACGTGGGGCTGCTGAGCGAGGAGTACAACGTGCCGCAGCAGCGGATGCTGGGGAACATCCCGCAGGCGCTCAGCCACCCGGGGGTGGTGAACACGGCGCTGGGGCTGTCGGGGCCGGTGGTGCAGCGGGGGGCGTAGGAAGCAGGCATGGGCTCTGCCCAGACCCGCCAAGGCGAGCCGCCCTGGACTGGCTTCACTTAGGAAAGGCGATCCAAGGGCCCAGCCCTTGGCGGAGCTCGAGGCAGAGCCTCGACCTTGCCTCGCTCAGACCCGCCCGCGCCAGTCCTGGAGCACGTCGCGCAAGGTGGTCTCCCACGGGATCGCCGGCGCCCAGCCGAGGGCGGTGCGGGCGAGGCCAGCGTTGCCGCAGGCGAGCGGGATCTCGGCGCGGCGCAGGCGGGCGGGCTCGACCTCGATGGTGGCGTGGACGCCGGAGAGGGCGAGGAGGGCGTCGAGGATGTCGCCGATGCGGCGGCCCTCGCCCGAGGCGACGTTGAGGATGGTGCCGGGGGCCAGGGTGTCGGCGCGGGCGAGGCACAGGCTGTAGGCGGCGGCGACGTCGCGCACGTCGAGGAAGTCGCGGCGGGCGTCCAGCGTGCCGACGTTGAGCACGGGGGGCTGGCGGCCGGCGGCGATGCGCGCGACCTGGCGGGCGAAGGCGGCGACGACGAAGGCCTCGGACTGGCCGGAGCCGGTGTGGTTGAACGGGCGCAGGCGCAGCACGCGCAGGCCGTCCTGCGCCATGGCGCCGAGCGCCAGGTCGGCGGCGGCCTTGGTGGCGCCGTAGGTGTTCATCGGCGCGAGCGGGGCAAGTTCGTCGAGCGGGTGGCCGAGGGCGAAGGAGCTGCCGTAGGCGTCTGCGGAGGAGACATAGAGCAGGGTGGCGTCGGGGACGTGGCGGCGCAGCGCGCGGGCGAGGGAGAGGGTGCCGCCGAGGTTGACCGCCCAGGCGTGCTCCGGGGCGTCGCGGGCCTCGCCGATGGCGGCGATGGCGGCGAGGTGGATGCAGGCGTCGGGCCTCAGGCGGGCGACGGCCTCGTCGATGGCGGAGACGTCGGTGACGTCGAAGGCGGCCGCGTGGAGCGTGGCGTCGGGGAAGTCGGTGGCCAGACGCGCGAGCAGGTGGCCGCCGACGAAGCCGTCCGAGCCGGTGACCAGGATCGCGCGCGCGGGCACGTCACGCCTCGGCGGGGTGGATCTGGGGCACGATCGCGACGGTGGGCGGGGGGGTGCCGTGCTGGCGGGCGCGGTGGCGGGCGAGGTCGGCCTCGACCATCTCGGCGGCCATCCGCTCCAGCGTGGTCTCGGCGGCCCAGCCGAGCACGCGCCGCGCCTTGCCGGCGTCGCCGTGCAGGACGTCGACCTCGGCGGGGCGGACCAGCGAGGCGCTGGTGCGGACGTGGCGCTCCCAGTCCAGGTCCGCGCACTCGAAGGCGATGCGGCAGAACTCGCGGATCGTGGTGGTGCGGCCGGTGGCGACCACGTAGTCCGACGCCTCGTCCTGCTGCAGCATGCGCCACATGGCCTGCACGTAGTCGCGGGCGTGGCCCCAGTCGCGCTTCGCGTCGAGGTTGCCCAGCGTCAGCTCGGTGGCCAGGCCCAGCTTGATGCGGGCCACGCCGTCGGTGATCTTGCGGGTGACGAACTCGATGCCGCGCAGCGGGCTCTCGTGGTTGAACAGGATGCCGGAGCTGGCGTGCAGGCCGAAGCTCTCGCGGTAGTTCACGGTCATCCAGTGGGCGTACAGCTTGGCGGCCGCGTAGGGCGAGCGCGGGTAGAAGGGGGTGTGCTCGTCCTGCAGCGGGGCCTGGATCAGGCCGTACATCTCAGAGGACGAGGCCTGGTAGAAGCGGGCCTTCGGGCGGACGATGCGCACGGCCTCCAGGACGTTGGCGGCGCCGAGGCCGGTCACGGTGCCGGTCAGGAGCGGCTGCTGCCAGGAGGCGGCGACGAAGCTCTGGGCGGCGAGGTTGTAGACCTCGTCGGGCTGGTACTGCTCGATGGTGCGGATCAGGCTGGAGAGGTCGATCAGGTTGGCGTCGACCAGCTCGACGGCGTCGAGCACGCCGAGCCAGCGCAGGCGCTCGCCGACCACGTCGGAGGAGGCGGAGCGGCGCATCATGCCGATGACGCGGTAGTCCTTGCCCAGGAGGAGCTGCGCCAGGTAGGCGCCGTCCTGGCCGGTCACGCCGGTGATCAGAGCCGTCCGCATGTCGTATCCCG
>CAXSER010000252.1:0-4791 GCA_964236315.1 uncultured Acetobacteraceae bacterium
CGCCGGGCCGGCGCGGCGGCGTCGGGGTGGAGTTGCCCCCCGTGCTCCAGGGTCCGTCATCCGAAGGCATGCTTGGTCGCCGATCCGCTCTGGGCCGGCCGCGCCGGGGTCGGGGCGGAAGCTGGCACGGGACGGGGAGAAAGCAAGTCCGGGAGCCCTGCCCCGGGCCGGCGCCTGCTCCGGGGCAGGGCGGGCAGGGCACGGGCGGCAGCGCGGGCGGGTGTCGCAGGCGGGTGTCGCAGGCGGATGTCGCAGGCGGGCCCGGGATGCCGGGCGGGACGGCGTCCGCCGGCCGGCGCGCAGGGCCGCCGACCCGGGGCCCGTCGATCGTAACGGCGACGCAAACGTTACTTAGGCCGCACACCGACTTGTGCGCCCATGAGCGGGCGCATCAACGCGACGGAGAACTCGCATGGAAGTGTACCACTACTGGTTCGACTGGATCTTCTTCGCCATCGTGGGCATCCCGTGGGTCCTGGCGCTCGTCCAGCTGGTCGCGCCGGACTGGCTGGAGCCGCTGATCAGGGGAGGGCACTCGGGCTCGGGAACGGTCGATACCCGCAACCACTGAGGGCCTTCGCGCCAAGGGCCTGGCGCCGGCTGTCGTGCACGCGAGGCCGGGCCGGGACCGGTCGGCGATGCGGGTGTCCGCCGGTGCGGGCGTGTCGCGCGGACCGGCCGACCGGCTTGTGGTCCCGTCGGTGCGGGCCGGCGGCGGCCGGTCGGCGAGGCGTGCGGCCTGGTCGGTGAGGCGGGTCCGCGGATCGACCGCGTCGAGCCCGCAGGTCGCGGCTGGCGGGATGGTCGCGCGCCATCTTCGGCGTGGCGGGTGAACGTGGCCTTCCCGCGAGACGAGGCCGCCGGGCGGCTGGCGGTCCCGGGGCTGTCGGCGTCCGGCCCGATGCGGTCGTCATCCAGGAACCGTCGGGGGCGGCGTCGGCGGGCGCCTTGCAGGTGGCGAGACCGCTTCCTGCGTTGGCATGGGGCGCGGTGCGGGCCATATCAGCGGCGGGGGGCGCGGTGTCCCCGTGCGGAGACTTCCTGCCCATGGCCGAGCCAGACATCGAGATCCTGCGCGACATCCTGCGCGCGGTCGCAGCGCCGGGAGGCGGGCAGGACATCGTCGCCGCCGGGCTGGTGGAGAGCATCCAGGCCAAGGGCAGCCTCGTGCAGGTCACGCTGCTGACCGACAAGGCGCGGGCGCGCGAGATGGAGGCCGTCGGGCGCCAGGTCGAGCTGCTGCTGTCGCGCCAGACCGGGGTGACGAACGTCTCGACCGTGCTGACCGCGCATCGCGGGGGCGCCGCTGCGCCGGCGCCGGGGCCGAACGGGGCGGTGGCGCGCTCGTCAGGCGGCGGGGCCGCGAACGGGCCCGACCACGGGCCGGGCGGGCATTCGCACGGGCCGGGCGGGCACAGCCACGGGCCGAAGGCAGGGCCGGCGCAGGGGCCGTCGGCGGGCGGGGCCAAGGGGGCGTCGCTGCTGCCGGAGGTGCGCTCGATCGTGGCGGTGGCGTCGGGCAAGGGCGGCGTGGGCAAGTCCACCACGGCGGTCAACCTGGCCGTGGCGCTGGCGCGGCAGGGCTTGCGCGTCGGGCTGCTGGACGCCGACATCTACGGCCCGAGCCTGCCGCGCATGCTCGGGCAGAACCGCAAGCCGGAGATCGTGGGCGAGCGGATGCAGCCGATCGAGGCGTGGGGGCTCAAGGCGATGTCGATCGGGTTCCTGGTCGACGAGACCACGGCGATGATCTGGCGCGGGCCGATGGTCATGGGTGCCTTGGAGCAGATGATGGGACAGGTGGACTGGGGGGCGCTCGACATCCTCGTCGTCGACATGCCGCCGGGCACGGGCGACGCGCAGCTCACCATGGCGCAGAAGGTCGCCATCACCGGGGCGGTCATCGTCTCCACGCCGCAGGACATCGCGCTGATCGACGCGCGCCGGGCGGTCTCGATGTTCGAGAAGACGCGGGTCAGCGTGCTCGGCATCGTGGAGAACATGAGCTTCTTCTGCTGCCCGAAGTGCGGCGAGCGCACCGAGATCTTCGGGCACGGCGGCGCACGGCAGGAGGCCCGCACGCACGGGGTCGAGTTCCTCGGCGAGGTGCCGCTGCTGCTGGAGATCCGCACCAACGCGGACGCGGGCACGCCGGTGGTCACGCAGGCGCCGGACAGCGAGGCGGGGCGGGCGTACACGGCGCTGGCTGCGCGGGTGTGGGAGAAGACGCAGGGGCGGCTGCGCGAGATCGAGAGCGCGGCGCCGCGGATCGTCGTGCAGTAGGCAAGGCCGGGCTCTGCCCGGACCCGCCAGGGGGAGCCCCCCTGGACTGGCTTTACTTAAGTAAGGCCGGTCCAGGGGGGCTCCCCCTGGCGGGGTTCGGGGCAGGGCCCCGACCTTGCTTCAGTAGCCGGCGGGGACCTGGGCCAGGTAGGGCAGGAAGCCGCGGAGCATGTCGGCGGGGACGTCGATCATCTGGTGGCTCGAGCTGTCGATGAACATGAGGAGCTGGCTGCCGCGGCCGAGCAGCAGGCCGTCCTTGCCGCGGATCTCGTGTTCCAGGGTGACGAATTTGCGGTTGTTCTTGCCGACGCGGATGCGGACCAGGATCGCCTCGAACTCGCGGGTCTCGCGCAGGAACTTGTGGGCGAACTCGGCGGTCAGGATGAAGAAGCTCGTGGTCTTGAGGTCGAAGTTCGGCACGCAGCGGGCGAAGAACAGCTCGCGCGTCTTGCCGACCCAGCGGACGTAGTTGGCGAAGTAGATGTTCCCGACGGAGTTGGTGTCGTCGTAGGTCGGGATCACGTCGTACTGGAACCAGTGGCCGTCGAACCAGCCCATCGACGGGCCGCCGGCACGGGCGGGCTCCTGCGTCGCGGGGAGGCGGGCGGAGGGTTCGGCGACGGGCTGCGCGTCGTCCGGGAGGGCGGTCGCGGCGGCGTCGGGGGAGGCGAGGAGGGGGAGGGCGGCGAGCAGGGGGAGCAGGGGGGCCAGGGTGGTCAGGGGGGCGAGGGCCGCGTAGTCGCCGATCGCGAAGCAGGCAGTCGCGGCGATGCCGAGCAGGAAGCACAGCATGGCGTCGTGCGGGCGGGCGCGGCCGGCGACCTGGAGCAGCAGGCAGACCGCGTAGCCCACGAAGAAGCTGCCGAACGGGGCGATCAGGGCGAGCAAGGGCGCGCCGGCGGCGTAGGCGGTGCCGGAGAGGGCCAGGGCTGCGGCCAGCATCCACAGCGGGCTCTGCACCAGGGCGGCGGGGACCAGGGCGAGGACGGGGCTCTTGCTGCGGCGGATCGTGGCGTCGAGGAACCAGCGGGTGGCGGCGTAGGCGCTGTCGACTGTGGAGGCGACGGCGATCGCGGCCCAGGCGCCGAACAGCCAGGCGGCGGGGTGGCCGGCGGGGCCGGCGGCGGCGAGCGTGCGGGCCAGGGCGGAGGAGGCCTCGGCCACGCCGTCGAAGGCGCGCTCGGGGGCGGCGCCGGCGGGCAGGGTGGTGGCGAACAGGGCGTTGAGGGCGATCAAGGCGAAGAACAGGGCACCGCCGGCGACGTAGGCGCGGGCGACGGAGACGCCGTCGTGGCGCATGCGCAGGGCGCGGTGCCACTGCTGCAGGTCGAGCCAGGGGCCGAGCAGGAAGCCGACGAGGGCGGGGAGCATGAGGCCGTAGAGGCGGGCATCGAAGGCGCCGGCGGCGCGGGGGGGCGCGGACGCGGGGAGGCTGGCGTAGGCGGCGGCGGCCAGCGCCAGGCCGGCGGCGAGCATGGCGGCGTGCACGGCGCGGAAGTCCTGGACGCGCACGATGTGGCCGACGGCGGAGGCGACGACGGCGAGCAGCAGGGCCGTGGGCAGGGCGAGGCCGCCGACCAGCGGGCGGAGGTACTCGGCGGCGAAGGCGAACAGGGTGATGCCGACCGCGACCACCTGGTAGATCACCAGCACGCCGCCGTAGCGCGGGGCGAGGCGGTCGAAGCGGGCCTGCAGGCCCTCGGCGGCGCCGGGTGCGGGGCCGAACCACTCCAGCGCGCAGCCGAACAGGGCGAGGCCGATGGCGTTGGGCACGGCGAAGGCGAGGAACCCCGGCCAGCCGTACAGGTAGGTCACGTGCATCGTGTAGAAGAAGCCGAGGCCCCACAGCCACGACAGGGCGATGGTGGGGGACCAGGCCAGGGATTGACGCCACATCTCTGCCGGTTCGCTCCGAGGAAGGATGGTGGGGGCCGGTCGGGCGGCGCCGGGTCGCGGTGCGCTGCCGGGTCGCGCGGCGTGGCCGCACGGAGGTCCGCGCGTGCCCGCCCGGGCGTTCTACGCGCCCGCGAAGAAGAATCCCAGCGCCAGCAGGACGTAGACGCCGACCAGCAGCAGGCCCTCGAACCAGGTGGTCTCGCCGTCGCCGGCCACCGAGTTGACGATCAGGGCGGTGGCGGCGATGGCGAACAGGTCGAGCGGCGCGAACACCAGGGTCATGGGGTGGCCGATGGCCCAGCTCAGCAGCACCAGGGCGGGGGCGACGACCAGCGCCATCTGGATCGCCGAGCCCACGCAGATCGACAGCACCAGGCCCATGCGGTCGGCGCGCGCGAAGCCGACGGCGGCGAACAGGTCGGCCGAGGTGCCGACGAGGGCGAGGGCGACCACGCCGAGGAAGGTCGCGGACAGGCCGAGGCCCTCGCCGGTGGCCTCCAGGGCGGAGGAGACGATCTCGGAGTTCCAGGCGATGGCCAGGGTGGCGGCGACCAGGACCAGAAGGGCGCGCGACAGGCTCCAGGGGGCGTCGGGCGTGGCTGCCTGCGGCGC
>CAXSER010000253.1:0-4781 GCA_964236315.1 uncultured Acetobacteraceae bacterium
TGCCCCCCGATCCGATCCGACCCGCGAGGGTGCGTTCGACCTGCTAGCCGCCGTGCTGGTGCGCCACCGTTCCTTGGAGGACGCGCTGCATGCGCTGCCGCCGGGCGAGGCGCGGGACCGCGCGGCGGCGCACCGGCTGGCGGCGGCGGTGCTGCGTCGGGCCGGGTCGCTGGACGCGGTGCTGGAGCCGCATCTGCGCCGGGCGCCGCCGGATACGGTGCGGCAGGTGCTGCGATTGGGGGCGGCGCAGCTGCTGTTGCTGCAGACCCCGGCGCATGCGGCGGTGGCGACCAGCGTGGGGTTGGCGCGGGCGCGAGGGCTGGAGCCGTTCACCGGGTTGGTGAACGCGGTGCTGCGCCGGGTGGCCGAGCAAGGGGCGGCGGCGCGGGCGGAGCTGGACCAGCCGCGGTTGGATACGCCGCCCTGGCTCTGGGCGAGCTGGGGGGCGGAGGCACGGGCGATCGCCACTGCCCATGGCAGCGAGGCGCCGCTCGACCTCACGGTGGTGGGGGTGGCGCCGCCGGGGGGCACGGTGCTGCCGACGGGTTCGGTGCGGTATCCGGCGGGAACGCGGGTGACCGAGCTGGCGGGGTTCGCCGAGGGGGCGTTCTGGGTGCAGGACGCCGCGGCGGCGCTGCCGGCGCGGCTGCTTGCGGCACGGCCGGGGGAGCGCGTGGCCGATCTGTGCGCGGCGCCGGGGGGCAAGGCGGCGCAGCTGGCCGCGTCCGGGGCGGAGGTGTTCGCGATCGAGCGGGACGGGCAACGGACGCAGCGGCTGCGGGAGAACTTGGGCCGGTTGCGGTTGGCCGCGACGGTGGTGCAGACGGATGCCTTGGCGTGGCAGCCGCCGGAGGAGCTGGACGCCGTGCTGCTGGACGCGCCGTGCAGTGCGACGGGCACGATCCGGCGGCACCCGGACGTGCCGCATCTGAAGCGGGCGGCGGACGTGGCGGGCTCGGTGGTACAGCAACGGGCGCTGATCCAGGCGGCAGCGGGGATGCTGCGGCCGGGGGGTCGGCTGGTTTACGCGGTGTGTTCGTTGCAGCCGGAGGAGGGTCCGGGGGCGATGGCGTCGATGGCGGCGGCGGGGCTGCGGCACTCGCCGTTCACGGTGGAGGAGTGTGCGGCGGTGCCGGAGGCGCGGACGGAGGAGGGGTGCTTGCGGACGCATCCGGGGATGTGGGCGGGGCTGGGGGGGATGGACGGGTTCTTCGCGGCGCGGTTCGTGAAGGGGTGAGTTCACGTCG
Source organism: uncultured Acetobacteraceae bacterium (assembly GCA_964236315.1). Classification (GTDB taxonomy): domain Bacteria; phylum Pseudomonadota; class Alphaproteobacteria; order Acetobacterales; family Acetobacteraceae; genus CAXSEF01. The sequence continues at coordinate 1,248 of CAXSER010000253.1, forward strand.
TACCGCGCGCCGCTGGCACCCCTCCTACCCTCCGCTGCCACAAGGGGAGGGAGACTTTCTTCGCTCCTCGCGGGCAGTCATGGACGGACAGGCGGGCTCGCTTGTGCTGTAACCCGGGGGCACACTAGAAGCGAACCTCATGCCCCAGCCGATCCTGATCGCTCCCAGCCTGCTCGCCGCCGATTTCGGGCGGCTGCGCGAGGAGGCCGTTGCCGTCGAGCAGGCGGGTGCCGACTGGCTGCACCTCGACATCATGGACGGGCATTTCGTGCCGAACCTCAGCTTCGGGCCGGCGGTGCTGAAGGCGTTGCGGCCGCATGTGCGGATGAAGTTCGACGTTCACCTGATGATCGCGCCGGCCGACCCGTATATCGCGGCGTTCGCGGAGGCGGGGGCGGACCATATATCGGTGCATGCCGAGGCAGGGCCGCATCTGCACCGCTCGTTGCAGCTGATACGGTCGCTCGGTGTGTCGGCGGGGGTCGCGATCAATCCGGCGACGCCGGCCGCGGCGGTGAGCGAGGTGCTGGACCTGGTGGACATCATCCTGGTGATGACGGTCAATCCGGGGTTCGGCGGGCAGTCGTTCCTGCCGTCCGTACTGCCCAAGGCCCGCGCGCTGCGGCGGATGGCGGATGCGACAGGGCGGGCGATCCGGATAACGGCCGATGGCGGGGTGGCGCCGGATACGGTGCCGGGCATGGTGGCGGCCGGGTTCGACACGATGGTGGCGGGGACGGCGGTGTTCGGTGCCGCGGAGTATGGCGCCGCGATCGCCGGGCTGCGCGCCGCATCATGAGCTGGATGCGGGACGCCCGCCGCGCGATGGCGAAATTGCCGGCGCTACGGGGCCGGATCCCCGACGGGCCGACGCTGCCGGTGCGCGACCTATGGCCGGGTGACCCGGCGCGGGGGGAGCGGCTGCTGAAGGGCGAGCTGGACCATGGCGGGGCGGTGCTTCGGCTGCGGCCGGGGCAGTGGGGGGATGCGGAAAGCCCGCCCGTGCTGCTGACGGCGGCGCACGGGTTCTCATGGCTGCGCGATCTGCGGTCGCTGGGGACGGATGCGGCGCGCAGCCGGGCGCGGGCGCTGGTGGCGGACTGGATCGGCCTGCCGCCAGCACCGGTTACGCGCCGGCCGGACGTGGCGGGGGCGCGGCTGGCGGCCTGGCTGGGGCATTACGATTTTTTCGCCGCATCCGCCGACGATGCGTTCCGGGCACGGATGATGGCGCGGCTGGTGGCGGATGCGCGGGCACTGGGGGCTGACCTGCCGGCCGAGCAGCTAGACGCGCGGGCGCTGACGGCGCTGAAGGGACTGATCGCGGCGGCGGTGGCGCTGCCGGACCAGGCGGCGTTCATCACGCGGGCGCTGCGGTTCCTGCCGCAGGAAATCGCGCGGCAAGTGCTGGCCGACGGCTGCCACGCCGAACGCAGCCCAGCGGCGCAGCTCGCGGCGTTGCAGGACCTGGTAGAGATCCGTGCCCTGCTGCAGGCGGCGCAGGCGCAGCCGCCGGCGGTGCTGGGCCAAGCGATCGAGCGGATGGGCCCTGCCCTGCGCGCGCTGCGGCACGGCGATGGCGGGCTGGCGCTGTTCAACGGCAGCAAGGAGGACTCGGCGCCGCTGATCGAGCTGGTGCTGGCGCAGGCGGGGCGGACTGGGCGTTCGCCGGGCAGCCTGACGGAGGGCGGGTTCCAGCGCATGCAAGCGGGTCGGACGGTGCTGATCGTAGATTGCGGGCGGCCGCCGCCGCCGGGTGTGGACCGGCTATCGCATGCGGGGACGCTGTCGTTCGAACTGTCGGTCGGGCGGGAGCGGGTGATCGTGAATTGCGGGGCGGCGCCGTCTGCCGGGTCGCAGTGGCGGGACGCGACGCGGGCGACGGCAGCGCATTCCACGCTGGTGATCGCGGACACCAATTCGTCCGAGCTGAAGGGGGCGGGGCTGGGGCGGCAGCCGGAGACGGTGGAGGCGCAGCGGCAGGAGGCGAACGGGGCGCATTGGCTGGAGGCGAGCCATGACGGGTACAAAAAGCCGTTCGGGGCGATCCACCGACGGCGGCTGTATCTGGCGGAGAGCGGGGACGACGTCCGCGGGGAGGACGCGATCGAGGCGGCGTCCCCCCAACCGTACGTGTTGCGGTTCCATTTGCATCCGGCGGTGAATGCAAGCCTGCAGCAGGATGGCGAGGCGGTATTGTTGCGGCTGCCGTCGGGGCTGGGGTGGCGGCTGCGGGCGGAGGGGGCGCGGATGACGCTGGAGGAGAGCATTTATCTGGGCGGTCCGGAGCCGAGGCGGGCCGAGCAGGTGGTGCTGACGGGATATGCGGACGGACCGCAGCAGGTGAAATGGGCGATATCGAAGGTCGGATGAGGTACGGCCGCGGTCGGGCCTGCGGTAGAGAGAGATCCGGAGAGGCGACCGGGGTCAAGTCAGAAATCCCCCTCCCCTTGAGGGAGGGGTTAGGGGAGGGGTCGTCACGGCACCCTCCAGCCAGCCAACACCTGGCAGCCGTCCTTGATCTCCCGCGTGGCCAACCCTCCCCCCGATCCCCTCCCTCAAGGGGAGTGGGAATTGTGCAACCTGCGGCCGAGGCCCGAAACGAGTTCGATCGGTGAAGATCGTCGAGGTGGCGAACGTCGACTTCTCGTTGCGGCATTTCGTGTTGCCGCTGATGCGGGGGTTGCGGGAGCGGGGGCACGAGGTGGTGGCGGTGTGCGCCGAGGGGCCGCTGCTGGCCGATGTGCGGGCGGCGGGGTTCCGGGTGGAGGCGGCGCCGTTCGTGCGCCGGGTGTCACCGCGGGCACAGCTGCGGGCGTTCCGGGCGTTGGTGGCGCTGCTGCGGCGGGAGCGGCCGGACCTGGTGCATGGGCACATGCCGATCAGCGGGTTCCTGGCGCGGCTGGCTGCCTACGCCGCCGGGGTGCCGCGGATCGCCTACACGTGCCACGGGTTCCTGTTCAACCAGCCGGGGCCGTGGCCGCGGCGGGCGGCCTCGTTCCTGATGGAGTGGTCGGCGGGACGGCTGACCGACATTTACCTGACGGTGTCCGAGGAGGAAGCGGCGGAGGCACAGCGGTGGGGCATCCATCGCCGGGCGGTCGCCGTGGGCAACGGGCGGGACCCGGCGGTGTTCCGGCCCGACCCGGCAGCGCGGGGGCGCATCCGTGCGGAACTGGGGGTGGCGGAGGACCGGGTGGTGATCGTTGCCGTGTCCCGTCTGGTTCGGCACAAGGGGTATCCCGAGCTGTTGGCGGCGATGGAGCAGGTGGACGGGGCGGAGCTTTGGGTGGTGGGGGAGCGGCTGGCGAGCGACCGCGGGCCGGACCTGGCGGCGGCGCTGGACAGGGCGGTGGCGGGCGGGCGGGTGCGGCGGCTGGGCTACCGGACGGACATCCCGGCGGTGCTGGCGGCGGCAGATGTGTTCGTGCTGCCGAGCCATTTCGAGGGGCTGCCGATGTCGATCATCGAGGCGATGCTGACCGGGTTGCCGGTGGTGAGCACGGCGATCAGGGGACCGCGGGAGCAGGTGAT
>CAXSER010000254.1:0-4779 GCA_964236315.1 uncultured Acetobacteraceae bacterium
AAGGCCGGGCTCTGCCCGGACCCGCCAGGGGCGAGCCGCCCCTGGACCGGCCTCCCGAGGAACCCGCCCCGCCGCCCGGCCCCCCGCCGCACGCAGGACAGTCGCCCAACGCCCCAAAAGCGTCCTGTCGCGCAGGACGCCGCCACGAAAAAGCCACCGTATGTCCCGCGCCGCATGACGCGTTTGTCCCGCCTCGCAGGACGAAACGTCACGCCCCGCAGGACAAAACCCCCACCCCCCCCCCCCCCTCGTTGCCCCCCCCGCGCTGACCCCCCCCCCCCCCCCCCCCCCCCCCCCCCCCCCCACCCCGCCCCCCCCCCCCCCCCCCCCCCCCCCCCCCCCCCCCCCACCCCCCCCCCGTTCCGTCCCGCCCCGCGTGACACCCACCCCCCGCCGCAAGCCCCATCGCCTCCGTTGACCGCGCCCCCCGGCCGTCGTCCCATGGCGCATGAACACGCCCCGCCCCGCCCTCCTCCTCGCCGCCCTCCTCGCCGCCCCCGCAGCCGCCCACGCCGACTCCCCCCGCCAGCCCCGCCTGTTCGACTCCCTCGCCCTCGCCCCCGACGGCGCCCACGTCGCCAGCGTCGAGCACGACGAGCCCGCCGTCGACGGCGACGAGCCCGTCCACCGCCTCGTCCTGCGCGCGTCCGACGGCAGCGCGGAATCCACCGTGACCCTGCCCTGCGGCGAAGGCCCCGACTGCCGCCCCAGCGACCTCGCCTTCTCCCCCGACAACGCCCACGTCGCCTTCGTCCTCAAGCAGCCCAACGACCCCCGCAGCTACGTGTTCGAGGTCGCCCCCGACGGCACCGCCCTGTCGCAGCGCCTGGCCTTCGACGGCGCGCTCGGCGGCCTGCGCTACGGCCCCGACGGCCGCCTGGCGATGCTGGCCACCCCGGGCGCCCGCAAGGAGGCCGGCGCCGTCAAGCCCGGCGCCGCCCCCGCCGGCGAGATCGGCGTCGACGCCGACGAGCAGCGCATCGCCCTCCTCGACGGCTCTGCCCTCCGCCTGGTCTCCCCCCCCGGCCTCTACGTCTACGAGTTCGACTGGCGCCCCGCCGGCGCCGGCTTCGTGGCCACCGCCGCCCCCGGCAACGGCGACAACCAGTGGTGGGTCGCCCGCCTCTGGGCCTTCCCCGAGCACGGCGCCGACCCCGGCCCCGCCCCCGCCCCCGGCCCCGCCCCCGACGGGGCCCGCGTGCTCTACACCCCCCCGCCCACGCGCCAGCTCGCGACCCCCGTGGTCTCCCCCGACGGCCGCACCGTCGCCTTCATCGGCGGCATCATGAGCGACTTCGGCTCCACCGGCGGCGACGCCTACACCCTGCCGCTCGACGCCCGCCCCGGCACGCAGCCCACGAACCTCACCCCCGCCATGCCCGCCTCCGTGACCGCGCTCGACTGGCATTGCCCCGGCGGCGGCCTGACCGCCACCGCCCTGCGCGGCGCCGACGCCCAGGTGCTCGCCCTGGCCGCCCCCTCCGCCCATCCCCGCGTGCTGTGGTCCGGCCCGCAGGGCCTGCACGGCAGCGGCTGGTCGCACGCCCTGACCTGCACCCCCCGCGCCACCGCCGCCATCCACGAGACCTTCGCCACCCCCCCAGAGATCGAGATCGGCCCCGTCGGCGCCTGGCACGACCTCACCCGCGTCAACGCCGGCCTCTCCGCCCCGCTGACCGCGCGCAGCCTGCAGTGGACCAGCGACGGCCATCCCGTGCAGGGCTGGCTGCTGCAGCCGACCGCCACCGCCACGGCCCCCCGCCAGCGCATGATCACCATGGTCCACGGCGGCCCCGGCGCCGCCTCCACCCCGACCTTCCAGACCCAGGGCGGCGCCCGCTGGCTGCTCGACGCCGGCTACGACGTGTTCCTGCCCAACCCCCGCGGCAGCTTCGGCGGCGGCGAGGCCTTCACCCTGGCCAACCGCCGCGACTTCGGCCACGGCGACCTGCGCGACATCCTCGGCGGTGTGGACGCGGCGCTGAAGGCCGCACCGATCGACCCCGCCGGCCTCGGCCTGATGGGCTACAGCTACGGCGGCTACATGACGATGTGGGCGGTGACCCAGACCACCCGCTTCAAGGCCGCCGTCGCCGGCGCCGGCGTCTCCAACTGGCAGTCCTATTACGGCGAGAACGGCATCGACCAGTGGATGATCCCCTACTTCGGCGCCTCCGTGTACGACGACCCCGCCGCCTACGCCCGCTCCTCGCCCATGACCTACATCCGCCAGGTCCGCACCCCCACCTTCGAGTTCGTCGGCGACCGCGACCTGGAATGCCCGATGCCACAGACCCAGGAGTTCTGGCACGCCCTGCACACCCTCGGCGTGCCCACCGAGTTCGTCGTCTACCCCGGCCAGGGCCACGAGCTGCACGACGCCCACGACCGCGCCGACGCCAAGGCCCGCACCCTCGCCTGGTTCGCCCGCTGGCTCCACCGCGCACCCTAGAGGCCGCCGTGGCCCTGCGACCCACGCAGCAAGGAAGCGCCTTCTTTTTCCGGAGAAAAAGAAGCAAAAAGACTTTTCCCATAAGCATCCAGGACCCGCGGGCGGCTCCGGATGCTACGGGAAAATTCTTTTGTTCTTTATTCCAGGAAAGAACATGCTTCCTGTTCGTCGCGGCGCACGAGACCGGCGCTGGCAGGCCCAGGACAACCTTCAGGCCACCCCCGATCCCAGGCTGCACCCCTCCGGAGCCGTGCCGCGGGCGCGTCGCCCGCCGTGTGGCAGGGAACTTGCGTGACGCATCGTGACGGGCCGGGACTGCGGGGACACCCTGCATCCCCTTGCCCTGCGCCGCGGCAATGCCTCATCGTTGCGCATCCATCCGGACCTCGCTGACCAAACCACCGCCAGGGAGCGCCCACGCCCATGAAATCGAGCCGCATGACGACCTACATCGTCGTCGCCATGATCCTGGGGATCGCCACCGGCGCCCTGGTGAACAGCCAGACCGCCGACCCCGCGACGCACAAGCTGTTCGCCGGCTACATCTCGTTCGGCAGCATGATCTTTCTCAGACTCATCAAGATGATCATCGCCCCCCTGGTGTTCTCCACGCTGGTGACCGGCATCGGCCACATGTCCGACACCGGTGCCGTCGGCCGCGTCGGCGGCAAGGCGATGCTGTGGTTCGTGTGCGCGTCCCTGGTCTCGCTCACCCTGGGCCTGATCCTGGTCAACCTGTTCGGCCCCGGCGTCGGCATCCACAAGGTCGCGAGCGCCACGGCCGCCACCGTCGTGGCCGGCATCGACCCGCACGCCATGTCGCTGGACGGCTTCGTCAAGCACGTCTTCCCCGACTCCGCGATCCGCCCGATGGTGGACAACGAGATCCTGCAGATCGTCGTGTTCTCGCTGTTCTTCGGCGTCGCCTGCGCCGCGATGGGCGAGAAGGCCCACGTCGTGCTCATGGGCGTCGAAGGCCTGTCGCACATCATCCTGCGCGTCACCGGCTACGTGATGAAGCTCGCCCCGCTCGCCGTGTTCTGCGCCATGTCGGCCACCATCGCCACCAACGGCCTGGGCATCCTGGTCAACTACGCCAAGTTCATGGGCGAGTTCTACTTCGGCCTGGTCTGCCTGTGGGGCCTGCTGATCCTGGCCGGCTTCCTCATCCTCGGCCCCAGCGTGACCCGCCTGATCCGCCTGGTGCAGGAGCCGTTCCTGCTCGCCTTCTCCACCGCCTCCTCGGAAGCCGCCTACCCCAAGATCCTGGAGCAGCTGGCGAAGTTCCCGGTCGCCCCCAAGATCACCAGCTTCGTCCTGCCGCTCGGCTACTCGTTCAACCTCGACGGCACGATGATGTATTGCACCTTCGCCAGCATCTTCATCGCCCAGGCCTACGACATCCAGCTCGGCTTCGGCACCCAGATCGCCATGCTGCTCACCCTGATGCTCACCTCCAAGGGCGTCGCCGGCGTGCCGCGCGCCTCGCTCGTGGTGATCGCCGCCACGCTCAGCCAGTTCTCCCTGCCCGAGGAAGGCCTGCTGCTCCTGCTCGGCATCGACACCTTCCTCGACATGGGCCGCTCGGCGACCAACGTGATCGGCAACTCGCTCGCTGCCGCGGTCGTGGCCAAGTGGGAAGGCCAGCTCGTCGCCACCCCGGAGAGCCGCGAGGTCATCGGGGAGATGGAGGTGCAGCCGGCATAGGGACAAGGAAGGCCAGGGCTCTGCCCTGGACCCGCCGGGGGCAGGCGCCCCCGGACCCGCTCTTTTCGGGATTTGTTGCGTTTGGCTGGCGTGCTCCCCGGATCTTGAAGAAGACCTATTTAAATGTCTGACTGATTGATCAATTCAATCCGCTTCGGAGAGCGTCGATTACACCTAAGACAGAGCTAATAACAGTAATAATTCTTAAAATAGCCGTTAGTATTATTAATAATTGACTCTTACAAATAAAATATCGGATATAAGTGTCAATAAATATTGCAGATTTGATCTTATTTAAGACATTTGAAGAAGTAAGATATGTAGAAAATAAATTTGGCTTTGAATAGCTGTGGATAAGGAATCTTCTACTGATATCTTACCGATTAGTATTTTATCAGAAATTACATGATTTTAGAAGTTAGATTACGCTAAAAACAGATAAATTGTATGATAGATATCATCGTTTAGTAAATAGAGTCAAAAATTGCCGTTACGTTGCTGGCCATTGAGATTAACTGGTCTTCTCCACCAGCAAACACGTGTAAAGTAAATCAAATGATGGATACCCTGGGGCCTGTTAGTCTCTGAGGCAATCGAGTGCGTCTTTCAGGCAGAGCACC
>CAXSER010000255.1:0-4775 GCA_964236315.1 uncultured Acetobacteraceae bacterium
CGTACGGGTCGCGGTGGCCGCCGGGGCCGCAGCCGTCGCGCACGGCGACGATCGCGCTGTCGGCGGTGGCGTCGGAGGCGACGACACCCGCGAGGCCGGCGCCGGGAGTCATGGCCAGGGCGGGCAGCGCGGCCGCGAAGGGCAGGGCCGCGGCGGCGGCGATCAGGGCGAGTCTGCGCATGGGGGTCTCCTGTCGTTGGGTGGCCTATCCACCACGGGAAAACGGCGATGTCGCGTCCGAGTTGTATCCGAAGGTGACGGCCGTGCGGGTGCGGGCGGCCCAGGGGGGTGCGGGGGCGGGCGGGGGTGGCGGCCTCTTGCAACGACCTGGGGCGGGACCAAAATACGCTGTCCGGACGGGGTGCCTTCCAGGGCCCGGTTCCCGCGCTTCGCTCCCAGGAGGAGGCTTGCCCATGTCCCAGCGCATGTTCGCGTCGCCGCTGTTCCTCGGCTTCGACCACCTCGAGCAGATGCTCGAGCGGGCGTCCAAGTCCTCGTCCGACGGCTACCCGCCCTACAACATCGAGCAGGTCAGCCAGACCGGCCTGCGCATCACGCTCGCCGTCGCGGGCTTCACCATGGACGACCTGCAGATCACGCAGGAGGACAACCAGCTGGTGATCCGCGGGCGCCAGACCGACGACGCCGGCGAGCGCGTGTTCCTGCACCGCGGCATCGCGGCGCGGCAGTTCCAGCGCGCGTTCGTCATGGCCGAGGGCATCGAGGTGCGCGGCGCGTGGCTCGACAACGGGCTGCTGCACATCGATCTCGCGCGGCCACAGCCGGAGGCGCGGGTCAAGCAGATCCGCATCGGCCGGCCGGAGCCAGAGGGCGAGCCGGGCCGCGTGGTCGACGGCGTCGCCGGCTGAGGCTGGCGCCGTCCCGGGCAGCGACATCCCAGGCGGGGACGGCCAGGGCGCGACGCCCCTGGCGGGGGCGTCCACGCCGATGTGACGCGGGCATGGCGCTTGCAGGGCGCCGGGCCGTCCCACATCCATTCCAGAGGCAGACCGGCCGGCCCATGCGGGCGGCGGTCCAGGCAGGAGACGTGCCATGGCGAACGCGACACCCGACCAGGCCAATGGCCAGGACATCGACATCCGGCACCTGTCCACCGCCCAGCTGCAGGCGCTCGGCGTCTCGCAGCTCGCCTACGTCAAGCCGGTGATGGTCGGCGGCGTGGCCGCGTTCGCGATCCATGCGGCGGATGGCACGCAGATGGCGGTCGCGGAGGACTGCGCCGTGGCGGTGGCGGCGATCCGCGAGCACGAGATGGTCGCGGCGATGGTGCACTAGGCAAGGCAAGGCCAGAGGCGCTGCCTCCGGACTCCGCCAAAGGCTGCGCCCTTGGAACGCATCCCTTAAGCAGGGCAGGTCCAGGGGCGGCTCGCCCCCGTGTTCAAGCAGGGGCGGGTCCGGGCGTGGCTGCCCGAAGGTTCCGACAACCCTCTCGGGTCGTTGGAATGGGCAGCGGAGGGAGAGCCCAGTCTTGCCTGGCTTCAGGCCGCGACCGCCGGGTCGATCCAGCCGACGTTGCCGTCGCGGCGGCGGAAGACGACGTTGAGCTCCCCCGAGCCGGAGTTGCGGAACATCAGGACGGGCTGGTCGGCCAGGTCCATGCGCATGACCGCCTCGCCGACGGTGAGCAGGCTGATCTCGACGGCCTGCTCGGCGATGACGGTGGCGAACGTCTCGGCGGCGCCGGGCTCGGTGGCGGGCGCCTCGTCCTCGGCGCGCAGGGTGTAGCCGCGGGCGGGCTCGGGCTTGGCGCGGTTGGCGAGGTCGCGGGAGTGGTCGTTGACGCGGCGGCGGTAGCGGCGCAGGCGCTTGGCGATGTGCTCGGCGGCGTCGTCGAAGGCGGTGTTGGCGTCGGCGGCCTCGCCCTCGCCGCGCAGCGACAGGCCGCGGCCGGCGTGGACGTTGATGTCGCAGGTGAAGAACGAGCGGGCACGGCCGAAGGTGACGTGGGCCTCGAGCGCGTGGTCGAAGTACTTGCCGGCAATCCCGTCGAGCTGCTCGCCGACCCTGGTGCGCAGGGAGTCCGACAGCTCGATCTGCTTGCCCGACACGGTGATCTGCATGGCCTTGCCTCCGTCCGCTCTCATGCGCCGGGAGGGTGGGCCTGGGTGCCCGGTTCTGGGCGTCAGGCCGGGACCGCCTTCTCCCGCTTGCGCTGCACAGAGCTTGGGATGCGCAGCGCCTCCCGGTATTTAGCGACCGTTCGACGGGCGATGTCCACGCCCTCGCCGCGCAGGGCGACGACGATGGCGTCGTCGCTGAGCACGTCCTCCGCGGTCTCGGCGAGCACCATGGCGCGGATGCGGTGGCGCACGGTCTCGGCGCTGTGGCTCTCGCTGCCCGCGGTGCCGGCGATGGCGGTGGTGAAGAAGTACTTCAGCTCGAAGGTGCCGCGCGGGGTGGCGATGTACTTGTTGGCGGTCACCCGGCTGACGGTGCTCTCGTGCATCTCCACGGCGTCGGCGATGTCGCGCAGGATCAGCGGGCGCATGTGGCCGATGCCGAGCCGGAAGAAGCCGTCCTGGCGGCGCACGATCTCGGCGGCGACCTTGAGGATGGTCTGGGCGCGCTGCTGGAGGGACTTCACCAGCCAGTTGGCGGTCGACAGCTTCTCGGAGAGGAAGCTCTTCTCCTCGCGGCCGGCGCGCAGGCTGACGCGGGCGAGGTAGCTCTCGTTGACCAGCACGCGGGGCATGGTCTCGGGGTTCAGCTCCAGCAGCCAGGCGCCGTCGGCGGCGCGGCGCATCAGCACGTCGGGGATCACGCTGTGCGCGGGCGCGATGTCGAAGCGTGCGCCGGGCTTGGGGTCGAGTGCCCTGATCTCGGCGATCATCTGCGCCATGTCCTCGCCGTCGACGCCGCAGAGCTGCATCAGGCGGCGGTGCTCGCGGCGCGCGAGGAGGTCGAGGTTGTCGAGCAGGGCGGCCATCGCGGGGTCGAGGCGGTCGAGGTCGGCGAGCTGGGCGGCGAGGCACTCGCGCAGGCTGCGGGCGAACAGGCCGGGGGGGTCGAAGCGCATCATGCGCGCGCGCACGGACTCCACGCCCTCCAGGGTCGTGCCCAGGGCGGCGGCGACGTCGGAGGGTTCCGCGGAGAGGCGGCCGGCGGGGTCGAGCAGCGCGATCAGGTGGGCGCCGATCATGCGCTCGAGGGCGTCGGGGAAGCCGAGGCGGAGCTGCTCGGCGAGGTGGTCGCGCAGGCCGCGCGGGTCCTCGGCCAGGTCGTCGATGCCGCGGTCGTCGCCGTCGAAGCTGCCGCCGGCGCCGGCCTTGCCGAAGCTGGTGGGCTCGGGGGCCGCGCCGTCGGCGGCGCCGTGCTGCTCGAAGCGGTCGTCGATGCCGGTGTCGAGCGGGCCGGCCTCGGCCATGGTGGCGCCGGAGACCAGCTCGACGGACTCCGCGCCCTCGGCGACGGACTGCGGGCGCTGGTCGAGGGCGGGGGCCTCGCCGAGGTGGTCGGAGCGGTCGTCGCGCTCCAGCAGGGGGTTGCGCTCCAGCTCCTCGTCGACGAAGGCGGCGGCCTCGAGGTTGGTGAACTGCAGCAGCTTGATCGCCTGGCGCAGCTGCGGCGTCATCACCAGGGACTGGCTCTGCCTGAACTCCAGCCGTGGACCTATCCTGGGACCGATCGCCATGCGGGTAGTGTAGGGGGAGAAGCTTGCCAGAGCATCACCCGATCGGACGGGGACGCAGAGGCGCGAAGGAAGAAAGGCAGGGCTGAGGCTCTGCCTCGAACTCCGCCAGGGCGAGCCGCCCTGGACTGGCCTCGCTTGGGGAGGCCGGTCCAGGGGCGGCTCGCCCCTGGCGGGTCCGGGCGGAGGTGCCCGAAGGTTCCGATGGCCCGCCTGGGCCATTGGAACGGGCACCGGAGGGAGAGCCCAGGCTTGCCTGCCTTTGCGGTCAGCCGGGGATCAGAGCGAGAAGCGTTCGCCCAGGTAGACGCGGCGGACGTCCTCGTTGGCGACGACCTCGTGCGGGGCGCCCTCCATCAGCACCTGGCCGTCGTGCATGATGTAGGCGCGGTCGATGATCTCCAGGGTCTCGCGCACGTTGTGGTCGGTGATCAGCACGCCGATGCCGCGGTCCTTGAGGTGGCCGACCAGGTCGCGGATGTCGCCCACCGCGATCGGGTCGATGCCGGCGAGGGGCTCGTCGAGCAGGATGTAGTTCGGGTGGGTGGCCAGCGCCCGGGCGATCTCGACGCGTCGCCGCTCGCCGCCGGACAGCGCCATCGCGGGGGTGCGGCGCAGGTGGGCGATGGAGAACTCGCCGAGCAGCTCGTCGAGCAGCGCCTGGCGCTGCTCGTGGTCGGGCTCGACGACCTCGAGCGCGGCCATGATGTTCTGCTCGACGTTGAGGCCGCGGAACACGCTGGCCTCCTGCGGCAGGTAGCCGATGCCGAGGCGGGCGCGGCGGTACATCGGCAGGGCGGTGATGTCGGCACCGTCCAGGGTGATGGAGCCGGTGTCGGGGCGCACCAGGCCGGTGATCATGTAGAAGGTGGTGGTCTTGCCGGCGCCGTTGGGGCCGAGCAGGCCGACGGCCTCGCCGCGGCGCACGTTGATGGAGACGTCGCGCACGACCGGGCGCTTCTTGTAGGTCTTGCCGACGCCGGTGGCCATCAGGCCGGCGCCGCCCTTGACCACGCGCAGGGCCTCGGCGCGGTCGGCACGGGAGGCGATCTCGTTCATCGCGCGGCTCCGGCCAGGGTGGTGCCAGGCGTGGTGGCGGCGGGCGGCGCCGGAGGGGCGGCACTCG
>CAXSER010000256.1:0-4753 GCA_964236315.1 uncultured Acetobacteraceae bacterium
TCTGCGTACAGGATGCCGCCGAGCGGGCGCGGGGCAGGGCGTGCCGCCTCGGTCGCAGGCTCCGCGTTCCCGGCGTCGGCGAGCATGGCGGGATGGTCGTGCAGGGCGGCGCGCACGGCCTCGCGCAGCAGCGCGTCCATGCCCCGCGGCGCGCGCTCCGGCTGGTCGGGACGGACAGGGGTCAATACAGCAGCTCCTCTTCCTGTCCGCCGCCCATCTCGATCTCGCCCGACGCGGCCAGCGTCTTGGCCACCAGCACGATCGAGGACTGCGCCTCGTCGACGTCGCGCAGCTTGACCGGGCCGAGCGCCTCGATGTCGTCACGCAGCATGCGGCCGGCGCGCTCGGACATCGACGCGAAGAACTGCTCGCGCAGCTTCTCGGGCGCGCCCTTCAGGGCGAGCGGCAGCTTGTCCTTCTCGACCACGCGCAGCACGACCTGCATCGCGGCGGGGCTCAGGCGGGAGAGGTCGTCGAAGGTGAACATCAGCAGCTTCACCCGGTCGGCGCTGTCCTGGCTGCGCTCCTCCAGCGCCGCGGTGAAGCGGGCCTCGGACTGCCGGTCGAAGTTGTTGAAGATCTCGGCCATCATCTCGTGGCTGTCGCGGCGCGCGCCGCGGGCGAGATTGGACATGAACTCCGAGCGCAGCGTGCGCTCCACCCCGTCGAGCACGTCCTTCTGCACGCTCTCCATGCGCAGCATCCGCATCACCACCTCCATCGCGAAGCTCTCCGGCAGCAGCGCCAGGACGCGGGCGGCGTGGTCGGGCTTCACCTTGGACAGCACGACGGCGACGGTCTGCGGGTACTCGTTCTTGAGGTAGTTGGCGAGCACGCTCTCGTGCACGTTGCCGAGCTTGTCCCACATGGTGCGACCGGCCGGGCCGCGGATCTCCTCCATGATCTGGCTGGCGCGCTCGCGCGACATCGTCTGCTGCAGCAGACGCTCGGTGGTGTCGAAGTTGCCGACCACGCTGCCTGCGCTGCCCAGCTTCTCCGTGAACTCCGCCAGCAGCTGCTCCACCATGGTCGCGCTGACCGGGCCGAGCTGCGCCATGGCGGCGGAGATCTCGCGGATCTCGTCCTCGCCCATCATCGAGAACAGCCGCGAGCACTGCTCGGAGCTGAGCGTGAGCAGCAGGACGGCCGCGCGCTGCGGGCCGCTGAGCTGGTCGCCGTTGGCGGTTCTCGCCATGGTCAGGACTTCTCCTGCGAGATCCAGTTGCGCACGATCACCAGGCTCTCCTCCGGGTGCTTGTCCACGAGCTCGCCGATCTTGCGCAGCGTGGAGGCACGCATCTGCCCCTCGATGTTGGCGAGGTTGACCATCGTCTCGCCCGGCTCGCCGGCCGGCCCCGCGAGGGCCGGGACCCCCGTGCCACCGCCAGGTGGCGCAAGGGCCAGCCGCTCCTGCGCGCTCTCCGCGGCCAGCAGGGCGGCGCTGCCCTGGTCGAGGGCGGGGCCGGGCGTGGTCAGGCGCAGCATCGTCGGCCGCACCACGAAGAACAGGGCGAGCAGCGCGATCAGACCGATCGCCCCGGTCTGCACCAGCGTCATGATGTCGGACTTCTCCAGGTGCAGGCCGAAGCGCGAGGCGGCCTCCGGTGCTGCGCCGTCGGCATCCGGCGCCACGAAGCGCATGCCGACCACCTCGACCTTGTCGCCGCGCTTCTCGTCGAAGCCGATGGCGCTGCGCGCGATGGTGGCGATGCGCGCCAGCTCCTCGGGCGAACGCTCGTGCCACACCGGCTTGCCGTCGGCGTCGGGCGTCGTCGTGCCGTCCACCATCACCGCAAGGCTGATGCGGCGGATCTGCGGCTGGTCGTGCACGGTGGTGCGCACGGTCTTGCCGATCTCGTAGTTGGTGGTCTCCTCCTGCTTCTGCTGCTGGCTGCCGGCCTGGCCCTGGGCGGCGCCGGCGTCGGCGTTGGGCAGGTTGTTGGCGACCGAGGTCGGCTTCTCCGCGGCTTCCGTCGACTTGGAGTTGTCGCTGTTGGTCTGGGTGGAGCGCACCACCTGCTGGTCGGGGTTGTAGCTTTCCTGGGTCTCGTGCAGCTGGTCGAAGTCCATCTGCACGGCCGCCTCCGCGCGCACCCGGCCGGCGCCGAGGCTGCGCTCGAGCAGGTCCTCGACGGAGCGCGACAGGCGCTGCTCCGTCGTGTGGCGCAGCTCCTCGGCGGTCTGCGCCGCCTCGGCGCCCTGGGTCGCGTCCGGGTCGCCGGCGCGCGCCAGCAGGTTGCCGCGGCTGTCGATCAGGGCGATGTTGCGCGCCCGCAGGCCGGGCACCGCGGCCGAGATCAGGTTGAGCACGGACTGCACGCCCTCGCGGTCCATGCGCGCGCCGCCGGCCATGGTCAGCACGACGCTGGCCTGGGCCTCCTGCTGCTGGTGGGAGAACGGCTGGCGCTTGGGCATCACCAGGTGGACGCGGGCCGCGCGCACGCCGGTGATCATGCGGATCGAGCGCGCGATCTCGCCCTCCATCGCGCGGGTCTGGTTCATCTCCTGCTGGAACTGGCTGGAGGTGAGGCTGTCGCCGCGGTCGAAGATCTCGTAGCCGATGGAGCCGCCCGACGGCAGGCCGTCCTTGGCGAGCAGCAGCCTGGCGCGGGCCACGTCGCCGGCCGGCACGAGCACCGTCTGCCCGCCGCCCTGCTCCTGGTGGGCGATGTGCGCCTTGTCGAGCGCGTCGATGAGCTGTCCGGCCTCGCGCAGGTCGAGGTCGGCGTAGAGCAGCGCGTAGGAGGAGGGGGCGCTGCCGCGCATCGCCAGCAGTCCGAGGATGCCGAGCATGCCGACCGCGACCACCGCCATCGCCGCCAGCCGGGCGGGGCCGAGCGCGCGCAGGCCTTCGAGCACCGGCCTCACGGCGTGCTCCGCAGCGGTTGCGGTCCAGCTGCCGGCAGGTGCGGCACGGGGGACGACCAGGGCGAGGCCGGCGGCAGTGTCCGCCACGGGGCACGCGCAGCGCCACGGTCCGCGACCGGCATCGAGGCGTCCTGGACCGTTGCCCGGCCCGTCCGCGGCATGCCCGGCCCGGAGCCGGGAGGCACGCCGGCGGGGTCCTGGGGCTGGGTCGGGTTGGTCATTCCGCTCTTCCGCTCCACCGGCGTTCTGCCGGCAGGCACAAGGTGGCGGGCCGGACTTACCCCTCGGTTAACGGCCCGGCATTTGTTGCCCGGTCCGCGGATGCCCGGCCGGACGCGTGCGGCCGCGGCTCAGTTCACCAGCGACTGCAGCGCGCTGATGTCCACCGAGGTGGCGCCGAGCTGCAGGTTGGTCGACGTGCCGTTCTTGACCAGGCCGGTGACGGTGCCCTGCACGGTGAACGGCACCGCCGTCGCCGTGGTGCCGGTGGCGCTCGGCGTCACCACGGCCGCGGCGTAGCTGCCGTCAGGCACGGAGGCGCCGGAGTCGCTCGTGCCGTCCCACTTCCAGGTGTTGGCGCCTGCGGTCGAGGTCAGGGTGGCGGTCTTGATCGTCTTGCCCGAGGCGTCGGTGATGGCGATGCCGATCGGCTCGGCCGCCGTCGTGTTGAACTGCAGCTCGCCGCTGCCGTTCTGCAGCGCGATGTTGCTCGAGGTGACGTCGGCGGTCTTGCCGACCAGCGCCGTGGACTGCAGCACCTGGCCGCCCTGGGTCAGCGCGATCAGCTGCGTGAGGTTGCTGTTGGTGCTGACCTGCTGCTGCACGCTGGTCATCTGCACCAGCTCGGTGGTGAACTGGTTGGTGTCCATCGGGCTGGTCGGGTCCTGGTTCTGCAGCTGCGTGGTCAGCAGGCTCAGGAAGCTCTGGAAGTTGTCTGCCAGCGAGGTGAGGGCGTTGACGCCGGCCGTGGTGCCGGTGCTCGACGCGGTGGCGCCGGCGGCCGCGGTGCCGGAGCTGCTGGTGGCGATGCTGGTCATGCGGGGTCCCCTGGTTCAGGCGGTGATGTCGATGCCGGCGGGCTGCCAGGCGGAGGCGTAGGAGCGCAGGCCGGACACGGCGCGGCCGGAGCCGGAGCGCGCGCCCTGTCCCTGGGCGGAGTCCTGCCGGGCGCCGTCGCGGCCGGCCTGGCCATCGCCCGGGCCGCCGCCGGCGCGCTGGCCCGCGTCCTGGCCGGGATCGCGGGCGGCGGCCTGCTCGTGGCTGGCGAAGCTGCCGGGCGGGGCCTGCTGGAGCGACAGCGTCCGGTCCTGCGGCAGGCCGGCCTGCGTCAGGGCGTGCTGCAGCTGCGCCTGGTCGTGCAGCAGGAGGCGCAGCGTCTCCGGCCGCTCCACCAGCACCGAGACCGATGCGGTGCCGTCATGGTCGCGGGTGATCTGGACCTGCACCGTGCCGAGCTCGGCAGGAGTCAGGCGCAGCATCATGTTCTGCGCGCCGTTGGCGCTGTGCATCGCCAGCATCGCCGGCATGACCTGCGCCGCCGGCGAGGCCGCAGGCCCGGCGGATGCCGCCGCGGGCGTCGCGGCCGGCGCAGGCGCGGTGGACTGGGTCGCCGAGAGGGCAGGCTGCGGCGTCAGGAGGGCCGAGGCCTGGGACGGGTCCGGGGCCGCAGCCTGCGACGCGTCCTCCTGGACGGGCGCCGGCTGGGCCGCGACGTCGGAGGTGGCGGCAGGTGTCGCGCTCGCCCCCGCGTCCGCCAGGAAGTGGCGTGCCGGCGACGACGCCTCCGGTCCGGCATGCGCCACGCCGGCGAGCGGGGAGGATGCGGCGCGGGCCGGCGTGGCGTCGGGCGAGGCGGGCTGGCTGGATCCGGACGGCGCCGATCCCG
>CAXSER010000257.1:0-4720 GCA_964236315.1 uncultured Acetobacteraceae bacterium
GCAGCGTCCGGCACCGCAGCGTCCGGTACTGCGCGTCTCCACGCGGCGCGTCTTCGCGCGGCGGGTCGCGCGGGGCATGCTCTCGCGCAAGCCTGCGCGCTGCCGCCTCGCCCGGGCCGCGCCATCCACCTCCGGGGACCGCCATGACCAAGATCCTGCTCGTCGAGGACCACGAGGAGCTGTGGGACTTCCTCTCCCGCCGCCTGCGCCGCCGCGGCTTCGAGGTCGTGCTCGCCCACGACGGGCAGCAGGCGCTCGACCAGGTCGGCGCGGAGTCGCCCGACATCGTGCTCCTCGACATGAACCTGCCGGTGATGGACGGCTGGACCGTCGCCCGCACCCTGCGCGCGGACGAACAGACGCGCACCCTGCCGCTGATCGCGCTCACCGCCCACGCCATGGCCGGCGACGACAACCGCGCGTTCGCCGCCGGCTGCAACGCCTACCACCCCAAGCCGGTCGACTTCGCCAAGCTCCTCACCCAGATCGACGACGAGCTGCTCAGGCGGGAGGAGGCGGAGGACGCGTAGCGGGCAAGGTTGGGCTCTGCCTCCTCTGCCATTCCGACGATCCAGGTGGATCGTCGGAACCCTTGCCAGCTACGCCCAAACCCGCCAGGGGCGAGCCGCCCCTGGACCGGCCTTGCCTGAGAAAAGCCAGTCCAGGGGGGCTCCCCCTGGCGGAGCTTGAGGCAGAGCCTCAACCTTGCCTTGCCTCCCGCTCCAGCACGAACCCCACGACCGCCTCCGCCAGCGCCTCCGCCCCCGCCTCCGCCGTGACCAGCCGCAGCTCCGGCGCCTCCGGCGCCTCGTACGGCGCGCTCACCCCGGTGAACTCCGCGATCAGCCCCGCGTCCGCCCGGCGGTACAGTCCCTTCGGGTCCCGCCGCCGGCATTCCGCGACCGGCGTGTCCACGAACGCCTCGACGAACGCCTCGCCCAGCCGCGCGCGCGCGCCTGCGCGGTCCACGCGCAGCGGCGAGATGAAGCAGGCGAGCACGACGATCCCCGCGTCGAGCAGGATCGCCGCCACCTCCGCCGCGCGCCGGATGTTCTCCGCGCGGTCCGCGGGGCCGAAGCCGAGGTCGCGGCACAGCCCCGCGCGCAGCGCGTCGCCGTCCAGCACGAACGCCGGCCGCCCCAGCGCCTCCAGCCGGCGCGCCGCCAGCCCCGCGACCGTCGTCTTGCCCGAGCCCGACAGCCCGGTGAACCAGATGACCGAGGGGCGCCCTGCCGCCCGCGCGCCGCTCATGGCGCGGCCGGGGATCGCCGGGCCGCCTGCCTCACGCGGCAGCGACCGGCACCTCGAGCCCGCCGCCACGTCCCGGCCGGCGCAGCAGCGCGAACAGCCGCCGGGCCACCGGCCCCGCCACGCCCTCGCCCACCGGCGCGCCGTCCAGCCGCACGATCGGCCGCACCCACGACGTGGCGCTGGTGAGGAACACCTCGCGCGCCGCCCGCAGCTCCGCCTCGCCCACCGCGCGTTCCTCGAAGCCCACCCCTGCCGCCGCCAGCTCCTCGATCAGCGCGGCGCGCGTGCACCCCGGCAGGATCGCGTGCCCGAGCGCGCGGGTGCGCAGCACCCCGCCCGCGTCGACGACCCACACCGTGGTCGACGCCCCCTCGCTGACCAGCCCGTCGCGGTCGACCAGGATCGCCTCCACCGCGCCCGCGCGCCGCGCCCGCTCCTTGGCCAGCACGTTCGGCAGCAGCGCGATCGACTTCACGTCGCAGCGCGCCCAGCGCTCGTCCGGCGCGGTGATCGCCGCCGCCGCCCCCGCCGCCGCGTCGGCCGGCGGCGGCGCCGCGGCCCGGCATGTCACCACCAGCGCCGGCGGCACCGCGCGCCCGGTGCGCGCCGACACGGGCGGGAACGCGTGCTCGCGCCGCGCCACCCCGCGCGTGACCTGCAGGTACAGCAGCCCGTCGGACACCCGGTTGCGCCGGACCACCTCGCGCAGCACCACGCGCAGCGCGGCGCGCCCCATCGGCAGCGCGATGCCGACCTCGCCCAGCGAGCGCTCCAGCCGCGCCATGTGCAGCCCCTCGTCGAGGAAGGCGCCGCCGGCGAGCGCCAGCACCTCGTAGATGCCGTCGGCGAACTGGTAGCCGCGGTCCTCCACGTTCACGCTGGCCTCGGACAGGGGAAGGTAGCGGCCGTTGACGTAGGCGATGCGCGGCATGGCGAGGCTCCTGCGGGGCAGAGGCGGCATCGTCGCCGGGGGGCGGGACGCAAGCAAGGCTGGGCTCTCCCTCCGCCGCCATTCCAACGATCCAAGGGGATCGTCGGAACCTTTGGCAGCCACGCCCGGACCCGCCAGGGGCGAGCCGCCCCTGGACCGGCCTTGCCTAGGGAAGGCGATCCTTGCCTAGGGAAGGCGATCCAAGGGCCCAGCCCTTGGCGGAGTTCGAGGCAGAGCCTCGACCTTGCTTGCTTCCTGCCCGCCTGGGATAGTCCCCCCACCCGGAACATTCGGGCAACGTGCGGGCCGCCATGACCGAGCAGATCGTCATCGCCGAGAAGTCCAGCCAGGCCCGCGACATCCGCGCCGCCGTGGGCAGCCGCTACGGCCTGGTGCTGCCGGCCGAGGGCCACCTGATCGACCTGCAGGAGCCGGAGCAGGCGCGGCCGGAGTGGAAGCGCTGGAGCACGGCGCTGCTGCGCCCCGACGGGCTGTACGGCACCCGCGCGGCCGAGGGCGGCGGCAAGTCGGCCAAGCTGAGCGCGATCCGCGACGCCCTGCGCTCGGCGCGGCGCGTGTGGCTGGCGACTGACTGCGACCGCGAGGGCCAGCTCATCGGCCAGGAGATCCTGGAGCACCTGCGATACCGCGGCGAGGTGATGCGCGTGATGTTCACCGCCCAGGACCCGCAGACCATCCGCGACGCCTTCGCCTCCGCCAAGCCGAACCGCGAGTACGCCCGGCTGTACGCCGCGGCCGTGGCCCGCCGCCAGGCCGACCAGATCTACAACCTGTCGCTGACCCGCACCGCGACGGTGACGCTGGCGCGCGGCACCCGCACCGTGATCGGCGTGGGGCGGGTGAAGACCCCCACGCTGGCGATCGTGTGCCGCCGCGAGCTGGAGATCCGCGCGTTCGTGCCGCAGGCCTACTACGAGGTCGTCGCCACCGCCCAGGCCGCGCCCGACGCCGTCCGGTCCGGCGGCGCCGCGCCGAACCCCGGAGTCGGGCCGGACTCCGCACCCGCGCCGGACCCCGGCACAGACCCCGCGTCCGGAACCAACCGCGTGTCCGCTTCCCCGCCCGGCACGGACGCGGCGGGCGACGCCGGCGCCCGCCCCGCCCCGACCGCGCCCGGCGACCTCGCCCCCGGCCAGTTCCGCATGCGCCACGCGCCGAAACAGCGCCTCGTGAAGCGCGCCGACGCCGAGGCCGTCGCCGCCCTCGCCGAGGGCTTCCGCGGCCCGGTCGCCGTCACAGTGGAGGAGCGCCGCCAGGCGCCGCCGCGCCTGCACGACCTGCCCTCGCTGCAGAAGCTGTGCGCCTCCCGCTTCGGCTGGACCGCGGCCCGCACGCTCGACGTCGCCCAGGCGCTGTACGACGGCTCGGGCAAGAAGATCATCACCTACCCCCGCGCCGAGGTGCGCTGCCTGCCAGAAAGCCTGATCCCCGAAGCAGCCCGACTGGTCGCCGCCCTGCGCCGCGGCCGCGGCTTCGCCGCCATCCCCGTGCCCGACCCGCCGGTGATCCGCCGCGGCGCGGGCGGAACCTTCAGCGACCGCGGCCTGGCCGGCGCCAGCCACCACGCCGTGATCCCCAACGCCAACACCGCCGACGACCTCGCGACGATCTGGCCGCGCCTGGACGCCGACGAGCGACGCCTGTTCGACGTGATCGCGCGCTCCTACCTCGCAGCCCTGATGCCCGACTTCCGCTACCGGCAGACGGTCGCGGAACTCGACGTCGCCGGCCACCCGTTCCGCGCCAGCGGGCGGCAGCCGATCGAGGCGGGATGGCGCGCGGCGTTCCCCGACTGGCTCCCGGCCGAGGAGCGCGGCGAGGACGCCCAGACCCTGCCCCCCCTGCGCGACGGCGACCCGGTCCGTCTGCACGACGCTGCCGTGGAGGACAAGGAGACCCGCCCGCCGCCGCGCTACAACGAGGGCACCCTGATCGACGCGATGCAGAACGCCTGGCGCTTCGTCGCCGACCCCGCGCTGCGCGAGCGCCTGCGCGAGGCCAAGGGCATCGGCACCCCCGCCACCCGCGCCGAGGTGATCCGCGGCCTCAAGACGCAGGAGTTCCTCGCCGCCGACGGCAAGAACGTCGTGCCCACGGAGCGCGGCCTGGTGCTGCACGGCGTGCTGGAGCGCGCCGACCCCGCGCTGGTCGACCCCGGCGTGACCGCGCAGATGGAGCGCCTGCTCGACGACGTGCTGCTCGGCCGCCAGGAGATGACGGGCGCGGTGGACGCGGTGTGCGACCAGGCCACGCGCATCATCGCGCGTCTGGTGCAGGGCGCGGCCGACGGCACCGCGCCCGCCCTGCCGCCCGCCGCCGCGAACGGCGCCGCCAGGCCGGGCTTCGCGAAGACGGGCTTCTCGAAGACGGGTTTCTCGAAGACGGGTTTCTCGAAGACGGGTTTCTCGAAGACGGGCTCCGCAAAGCCGGGCGCCTCGAAAGCGGGCGCGAGCCGCCGTGCCCCGGCAGCGCCCGGCGGCCAGAAGCCTCGCGCCGCCCGCGCCGCGCCCGCTGCCG
>CAXSER010000258.1:0-4719 GCA_964236315.1 uncultured Acetobacteraceae bacterium
GTGGAGGCGCAGGGCGATCCGGCGCAGGCCGTGCTGGTGTTCAACGTGGTGCCGGCAGCGGTGGGGGCGGGGGCCGAGGTCCTGGCGCGTCAGGCCGGCCTGGACGTGCTGGGAGCGCTGGTGCGCGAGGGGGTGCCGGTGTTCCTGGGCATCAAGGACGCCACGGGCCGCCACGGCGTGCGGCTGCCGCTGAACGGCGCGCTGGGTGTGGTGGCGAGGGGACGCGACGGGGACGCGATGCGTGCGGCGGTGCTGCGCATCTACATGGAGGGGCGCGACGTAGTCCAGGGCATGGTCTCGCAGGCCGTGGCGTCGCCGGCGGCCTCGATGCCCGGGGTCGCCGTGCCCGGGGCGGGGCGCGCTTGAAGGAACGGTGGTCGGGGCACAGATTGCAGGTCCGGGCCGGGCGGCGGGGCGGTCGGTGCGGGCCATCCGAGCGACTGCCATGGTGCTGCCACACTTGCCTCCCACACTGGTCTTTGTCTTTAAAATAAGCCTTGTCGTGGCGCAGGATCGAAATCGGGAATTTCGTGATTGCCGAGCCCGATGCAAAGCGATAATATAATCATATTCTCGCAGCGTGAGACGGTTCAGGCGGGATCGCAATCGGCACGACGACCGTGACACGAGGATAGGCCATGAAGATCCCGTTCCTGCAGCCCAATCCCAGCCGTCTGAGCGAGCTCTGCGCGGAGCTCGCCCTGATCGAGGACAGCGGGGTGTTCTCCAACTACGGGCCGGTCAACACCCGCTTCGAACGCGAGCTCACCGGAGCGGTGTTCGGCGGCGTCGGCGGCTGCCTCACCGTGTGCAACGCCACCATCGGCCTGATGCTCGCCATCCGCCACGCCGTCGACAGCGCGGCCCGCGACGCCGGCCACGTGCCGCACCGGCCCGGGTCGGCGGAGACCGCGCGCCGGCGCTACGTGATCATGCCCTCCTTCACCTTCGCCGCCACCGCGCACGCCGCGATCTGGTGCGGCCTCACCCCGCTGCTGTGCGACATCGACCCGGACACCTGGCTGCCCTCGCACGAGTCCGAGGACGCCCTGCTGGCGCAGTACGCCGGCCAGGTCGCGGCCATCGTGCCGTACGCCACCTTCGGCAACTGCCTCGACATGGAGCGCTACGACCGCGTCAGCCGCGAGCACGGCGTGCCGGTCGTGGTCGACGCCGCCGCCTCGCTCGGCTCGCTCGACGCGCTGGGCCGCGGCTTCGGCACGGGGTCGCGCCATTCGGTGGTGTTCTCGATGCACGCCACCAAGACCTTCGCGGTGGCCGAGGGCGGCGTGATCTACAACGCCGACCCCGACGCGCTGGCCGCGATGCGCGCCATGGCCGACGACGGCGGGGCGGGCCCGGCCGGCGCCACCCTGCCCGGCCTGAACGCCAGCCTCTCCGAGGTCACGGCGCTGCAGGCGCTGGCCAAGCTCGCCGAGTTCCCGGAGGTGGTCGCGCACCGCACCGGGCTGGCCGCCGCCTACGCCCGCGGCCTGCCCGGCTGGACGTTCCAGCGCAACGCCGGCCGGCTGCAGACCCACCAGTTCATGCCGGTGCTGCTGCCGGACTCCTGGCCCGGCACCCGCCCGGCGTTCCTCGCGGCCCTGGCCGAGCGCGGGGTCGCGGCGGCCACCTACTTCTCCCCCCACCTCGCCGAGCAGCCGTACTTCCGCGACATCTGCGTGGCCGGCGGGCTCGGCGTCACCGACCGCATCGCCGCGCGCGTGGTCAGCCTGCCCCTGTTCGACCGGCTGACGCAGGCGGACGTGGCGGCCGTCTGCGCGGAGCTGCGCGCGCTGGTGCCGCAGGGCTAGGGACTGTTGCTGAGCTGGCGGCACCGCGCCGTCTTCAGGAGGAAGGCAAGGCTCTTCTTTTTCTGAAGAAAAAGAAGCAAAAAGACTTTGCCCATGCGGTCACGGACGCCCGGCCGGCCCGGAACCCCTATGGGCAAGGTTCTCTGGTTCTTTCTTTCAGGAAAGAACGCGCTTGCTGTTCGTGGTGGCGGCCAGGTCCGTGACGGCCGTTAGCCGGGGCCTGTCGCCCGCGGGTCGACCGCCAGGTCCGCGCGCCCGCGGGTGGCGAGGATCAGCCGCGCGTTCGGCTGGTCGGTGGCCTCGATCCAGGCGCGCGCCTCCGCCTCGCCGCGGCCGAACGCGACGTGGCGGGCCAGCAGCCAGGCGTCGCGCTGCGCCTCGTCGGTCGCCACGAACCAGCTCTCGTCGAGCAGGCCGCGCACCGCCGCGAACGCCCCGTCCATCAGCAGGTAGTTGCCCTCCGTGACCACCAGCCGCACCTCGGGCGCCACCGGGATGCAGCCCGCCACCGCCTCCTCGATCTCGCGGCGGAACGCGGGCGCATACACCGTCTCCCCCGCCACGGGGTGGCGCAGGCGGCGCAGCAGCGCGACGTAGCCGGCGGCGTCGAAGGTGTCGGGCGCGCCCTTGCGCCCGGCGCGGCCGAGGCGGGCCAGTTCGGCGTTGGCCAGGTGGAACCCGTCCATCGGCACCACCGCGGCCTGCGGACCCAGCGCCCCGGCCAGGGCGGCCGCGAGCGTCGACTTGCCGCTGCCCGGCGCGCCGGCCAGGCCCAGCAGGCGACGGCCGCCGCCCGCGAGGAGGGCCTGCGCACGGGCCAGGAGAGGGGGGGCGATCACGGCGGGGCCGGCAAGGAAGGCCAGAGGCTCCGCCTCTGGCCTCCGCCAAAGGCTCGCCTTTGGAATCCTCTACTTAAGGAAAGGGTTTCCAAAGGGCCCGGCCCTTTGGCGGGTCCGGGCAGAGCCCGGCCTTGCTTGCTTCCTTGCGGCATCACGCCGCCTGGGCCAGCAGCAGCTCCGGGTGCTCCGAGCGCACCCAGTCGACGTAGCTTGCCGGTCCGGTGCGGAACGGGTCGTCGAACGCGGCCAGCAGGTCGGCCCGCCCGCGGAACAGCAGGCGCAGCGCCCTTGGCACCGGGCGCCCGTCCGCGAAGTGGCCGTAGTGCCAGGGCAGGGCCGCGGGCAGGCCGGGCGCGGGCGCGATCTGGCGCCGGTACCACTCCCAGATCTCGAACGCCGCGAGGTTCGGGCCGGCGTAGCGGCGGACCATGACGTCGCCGGCGGTGCCGATCTTTGTGAAGTGGTAGAACTTGAGGGATACGCCGTTGGCGGTGATGGCGCCGTCGCGGCCGATGCGCAGGGTGCGCCGGCTGAGGTTCCAGCTCGCCACGTTGCAGCCGGGGTCGCGGTGCACGTGGACGCGCTCGAACAGGGCGGGCACCAGGTCGCAGTACTTCTGGTCGGTGAAGATGCCGCTCTCGACCTCGTCGTAGCAGGCGCGGTGCAGCTGGGCGGCC
This sequence comes from uncultured Acetobacteraceae bacterium, assembly GCA_964236315.1. Lineage (GTDB taxonomy): Bacteria > Pseudomonadota > Alphaproteobacteria > Acetobacterales > Acetobacteraceae > CAXSEF01. The sequence continues at coordinate 3,331 of CAXSER010000258.1, forward strand.
CACCAGGCGGCGAAGCGGCGGCCCTCGGGGTCGGAGCGCACCGCGAGGAAGCCGAGGTTGAACACCCCGTAGCGCAGCGAGGTCAGCTCGTTGTCCGCGACCGCCACCGGCGCCTCGTTGGCGTCGAGCTGGTGGGGCGTGAGCACGACGGAGTGCCGGTCCAGCAGGCCTTCGAGGTCGTCGAGCGGGTGGAACAGCGCGATGTCGGGGTCGAAGTACACGACCCTGTCGTAGCGCTCCTGCAGGAACAGCAGCGCATGGCCCTTCACCGCGGTGCAGGCCTCGACGACGTCGTGCTTGAACAGCCAGGCGCGCAGGCGGGGGATGCCGAGGTCGGCCAGCGCGATCACCCCGTCGAAGCAGGCCAGCGCCTCGGCGGCGTCGACGCCGGGCGGCGGCTCGTCGACCACCACGGCGTGGATCGGCCAGCCAGGGTGGGCGCTGCGCAGGCTGTCGCACAGCACGCGGGCGCGCGAGAGGTAGGCGTAGGTGAAGCTCGTGTAGCAGCAGGTCCCGCTCATGCGCCGCCTGCCCCGGCCAGGGCGTGCCCGGCGGTCGGCTCCGGCGCGGCCCCGCGCGCCTCGGCGCTGGGCGGAGCGGGATCGGGCGGAGCGGGATCGGGCGCGGCGGGATCGGGCGCGGCGGGATCGGGCGGAACGGAGGCAGGCGGGACGGGATCGGGGGCGCCCGCGGCCGGCGCCAGCGTGGCGGTGGTGCCGCGGTGCACGAGACGACCGACCTGGCTGCCTTGCGCGGTGCACAGACGGACGTACTCGACGGCGCGCCCGGACACCAGGAAGTCGGTGCAGGCCGAGGCGTCGTCGAGCACCACGCCGCGGCCGGAGCGGATCACCTCGGCGGCGACGTTGCCGCTGTCGGCCAGGGTGAGCACGTCCGCGCCCGAGGCGATCGCCTCGTAGGCGACGTAGGAGAAGGTCTCCGGCCACGGCGCGGGCATCACGACCAGGTCGATGGCGTGCGCCTCCAGGGCCGCGCGGGTGGCGTCGCGCCGGTCGGGCGAGACCTGCACGGCGACGTGGCGTATCCCGGCCTGGCGCGTCCCGGGCTGCCCTGCCGCGGCGGGCGGGCGCGGCGCCGGCGCGTTGGAGAAGTGGAAGAAGCGGTAGGCGCCGTCGCCGCCGCACTCGGCCACGAGGTCGAGGAAGGCGGGCCAGCCCTTGTGCGCGCCGGGGTGGCCGACGAAGGCGACGCGCACAGGATGCGCCGGGGTGCCGCGCAGCTCCGGGGCCACCAGGCTGCGCCGGGTGGCGGTGAACTCGATGCGGGCGTGCGGGTGGACGCGCGTGGCGCGCACGGGCAGGCCGGCGGCGGGCGCGTGGCCGGCGGCGGGCGCATGGCTGGCCGTGGGCGCATGGCTGGCCACAGGCG
>CAXSER010000259.1:0-4701 GCA_964236315.1 uncultured Acetobacteraceae bacterium
GCGGTGCTGCACGCGGTCGCGGCGGCGCTGAGCGATGCCCGCGGCGCCGCGGAGGCGCTGGCCGCCGCCGCCGCCGAGGCGGTGGCGCGCACAGCGCTGTCGCTGCTGGCGGCTGCGTTGCCGGCAACCTGCGCCCGCCACGGGGAGCGCGAGCTGCGCGCCCTGGCGGAGGCGGTGCTGCCGGCGCTGGACACCGAGCCGTGCATCGTCGTCCGGGCGAATGCGGCCGCCCTGCGCGGCCTGGCGGAGACGGTGGCCCGGCTCGACCCCGACCTTGCCGCACGGGTACAGCTCGTGGCCACCGAGACGCTCGCCGCCGACGAGGTGCGCATCGCCTGGCAGGACGGGCGGGCCGCGCGCGACCGCCGCGCGATCGCGGCCGCCATCGAGGCCGTGCTCGCCCCGCTCGGCCTGTTCGAGACCGCGTCCCCGGCCGGCGCGCGCACCGCGCCTGCCGCGCCCGAGCCCACCACACCTGGCCCCAAGGAGATGGCTGATGCCGGCTGACATGGAACTGGCCGAGTTCACCGACCCCGCCGCGCAGCCCGGCGACGCGGCGCCGCGCACGGTGCGCGACCTGGAGGCGGTCTACGACATCCCCGTCACGGTGAGCGCCGTGCTCGGCCGCGCGACGATGCAGGTCAGCCAGCTGCTCAAGCTTGGCCGCGGCGCCGTGGTCGAGCTGGACCGCAAGCTCGGCGAGGCGATCGACATCTACGTCAACAACCGGCTGGTGGCGCGCGGCGAGGTGGTCATGGTCGACGACAACCGTCTCGGCATCACCATGACCGAGATCGTCAAGGCGGACCGCGGCTGATGCGCGTCCTGATCATCGGCTCGCTGGCGGCAGAGCTGGGTCAGGCCGCGCGCATCGCCCAGGGTCGCGGCGCCAAGCTCGACCAGGCCGACAGCAGCGCAGCCGGCCTCGCCCGGCTGCGCGCCGACGCCCGCGTCGACCTCGTGCTATGCGACGTGGCCCACGACGTCCCCGGCCTGGTGCGCGCCATGGTCGCCGAGCGCATCGCAGCCCCCGTGGTCGCCTGCGGCACCGAGTCCGACCCGGAGGCCGCGATCCGCGCCGTGCGCGACGGGGCGCGCGAGTTCCTGCCGCTGCCCGCAGACCCCGAGCTGATCGCGGCCATCCTGCAGGCCGCGTCCGGCGAGACCCACGCCCTGGTGGCGCGCGACCCGGCGATGCTGGCCACGCTGAAGCGCGCCGAGCAGGTGGCCGCCGCGGAGGCCTCGGTGCTGATCACCGGCGAGAGCGGCACCGGCAAGGAGGTGCTGGCCCGCCACATCCACCGCCGCTCGCGCCGTGCCGCGGGACCGTTCGTGGCGCTCAACTGCGCGGCGATCCCGGAGAACCTGCTGGAGAGCGAGCTGTTCGGCCACGAGAAGGGCGCGTTCAGCGGCGCCGTCGCGCGGCGCCTGGGCAAGTTCGAGGCGGCCAACGGCGGCACGCTTCTGCTCGACGAGATCAGCGAGATGGACGCCCGGCTGCAGGCCAAGCTGCTGCGCGCCATCCAGGAGCGCGAGATCGACCGCCTCGGCGGCAGCGGCCCGGTGCGCGTGGACGTGCGCATCCTCGCCACCTCGAACCGCGACCTGCCGGCCGAGGTGGCCGCCCACCGCTTCCGCGAGGACCTGTACTTCCGCCTCAACGTGGTCGGCCTGCGCATCCCGCCGCTGCGCGAGCGACCGGGCGACATCGCGGCACTGGCCGACCACTACGCCCGCCACTACGCCGAGGTGAACGGCGTGCCGCAGCGCGCGATCTCTGCCACCGCGCGCCTGCGCCTTGCCGCCCACCCCTGGCGCGGCAACGTGCGCGAGCTGGAGAACACCATGCACCGCGCCGTCCTGCTCGCGCAGGGCCCGGAGATCGACGAGGCCGCGGTCGAGCTTGCCCCGCAGCCCGGCACCGTCCAGGCCGGTGCCGCGCATGTGCCGGCGTCGGTGGGTGGCGGCATCTCGGCGCTGGTCGGCCTGACCATGGACGAGGTCGAGCGCGACCTGATCCTGCAGACCCTGAGCCACACGCTCGGCAACCGCACCCACGCCGCGACCATCCTCGGCATCTCCATCCGCGCCCTGCGCAACAAGCTGCGCGACTACTCGCAGCAGGGCCTCGCGGTCACGCCGCCCGCCGCCGGGGTCGCCGCCTGATGGCCCTGCCGCCGACGGGCCAGGTCTCCCTGCAGTCCACCGGGCGCGAGCAGTTCGGCGCGATGGTCGGCCGCTACGCGCCGGGCACCGACGTGGGCCTGGCGCTCGGCGTCGTTGCCCTGCTCTCGGTGCTGATCCTGCCGCTGCCCACGGTGATCCTGGACGTGGGGCTGGCGCTCTCGCTCACGCTGTCGGTGCTGGTGCTGATGGTGGCGCTGTTCCTGCGCCGCCCGCTCGACTTCACCTCGTTCCCGACGCTGCTGCTGCTCACCACGCTGCTGCGCCTGTCGCTCAACGTCGCCACCACCCGGCTGATCCTGAGCCGCGGCAACGAGGGCCTCACCGCGGCCGGCCACGTGGTCGCGGCGTTCGGCGGCTTCCTGATGGGCGGCGACGTGGTGATCGGCCTGATCCTGTTCGCCATCCTGCTGGTGGTGAACTTCATGGTCATCACCAAGGGCTCCGGCCGCATCGCCGAGGTGGCGGCGCGCTTCAGCCTCGACGCCATGCCCGGCAAGCAGATGGCGATCGACGCCGACATGAGCTCCGGCCTGATCAACGAGAAGGTTGCGCGGGTGCGCCGCAAGGAGCTGGAGGAGGAGAGCGGCTTCTACGGCGCCATGGACGGTGCGGCGAAGTTCGTGCGCGGCGACGCCATCGCCAGCCTGCTGATCACCACGATCAACATCTTCGGCGGCCTGGCGATCGGCCTGGTGCGTCACGGCATGGCGTTCACCGACGCCGCCGCGACCTACACGACGCTGACCGTGGGCGACGGGCTGGTGTCACAGATCCCGGCGCTGCTGGTCTCGACCGCCGCCGGCATCGTCGTCACCAAGGGCGGCGTCGAGGGCCCGGCCGACGTGGCCCTGATGCGACAGCTCGGCGGCAGCTACAAGCCGCTGGCGCTGGCAGCCGGCGTGGCCACCCTGCTCGCGCTGATGCCGGGCCTGCCCGCGCTGCCGTTCCTCGCCCTGGCCGGGCTGGCCGGCGGCGGCGCCTGGCTGCGTTTCAAGACGCCTGCGCGCGACGAGGACGAGGACGACGCGCCCGCCCCCGCCGCCACCGGCGACGCGCCGATCGCGGACTCCATGCGCATCGACACCATCCGCCTGGAACTGGGCTACGGCCTGCTTTCGCTGGCCGGCGGCGACACGCCGCGGCTGACCGAGCAGATCAAGTCGCTGCGCCGCTCCATCGCCGCCGAGGTCGGCTTCGTGCTGCCGCCGGTGCGCATCCAGGACAACGTGCAGCTCGGCGCCGAGGCCTACTCGGTGCGCATCAAGGAGATCGAGGCCGGCCGCGGCGAGCTGCGCCCCACCCGGATGCTGGCGATGGACCCCAGCGGCGAGCCGCCCGACCTGCCCGGCGAGCGCACCACCGAGCCCGCCTTCGGCCTGCCCGCGCTGTGGATCGAGCCGTCGCGGCGCGAGGAGGCGATCGCGCGCGGCTGCACCGTGGTCGACCCCGCCAGCGTGCTGACCACCCACCTCACCGAGCTGGTGCGCGACAGCATGGCCGAGCTGCTGTCCTATGCCGAGACCCAGAAGCTGCTCGACGACCTGCCCCGCGACCAGCAGCGCCTGGTCGCCGACCTTGTGCCGCAGCAGATCTCGGTCGGCGGCGTGCAGCGCGTGCTGCAGGCCCTGCTCGCCGAGCGCATCTCGATCCGCGACCTCGCCACCGTGCTCGAAGGCATCCACGAGGCCTGCGGCGGCGGCCGCCCGGTGCCGCAGATCGTGGCCCACGTGCGCGCCCGCCTCGCCCGCCAGATCAGCGACAGCCACGTCGGCCCCGGCGGCTACATCCCGCTGATCACCCTCTCGCCGGACTGGGAGCAGGCCTTCGCCGAGAGCATGGTCGGCCCGCCCGAGGACCGCCAGCTCGCCATGGCCCCCAGCAAGCTGGGTGATTTCATGCAGAAGCTGCGCACCGCCTTCGACAGCGCCAGCGCCGCCGGCGAGGCCCCGGTGCTGCTGTGCAGCGGCGGCATCCGCGCCCCGGTGCGCGCCATCGTCGAGCGCATGCGTCCCAGCACGCCGGTGCTCGCCCAGGCCGAGATCTTCCCCCGCGCGCGAATCCGCACCGTGGGCTCGATCTGATGCCGCGCGCCCTGTCGCGGCCACGTGTGCGCCATGAGCCGACGGCCGGGAGCGCGCGCCCATGCAGCTGAGCCTGTTCCGCGGCACCAGCATGCCGGCCATCCTCGCGCAGATCCGCGCGGAGCACGGCCCCGACGCCCTGATCCTCTCGACGCGCCGCACCGGGCGCACCGTGGAGGTCACGGTCGGGCTGGAGCCCGCGGACGACGCCCCGCCGCCCCTCGCGGAGCCCGCGCCCCCTCCGCCGTCACGACCGCCGCCGCCCCTGGACCAGCCGCGCTCGCCCCTCGCCCGCTGCCTGGACTGGCACGGCGTGCCCGCTCTCCTGGCCGGCATCCTGGCCGGTGCGCGCCTGGAGGACGGCCTGCGCGACGCCCTCGCCTTCGCGCCGCTGCCGCTCGGCCCGGACGCGCCGCCGCTGCTGGTGGCGGGG
>CAXSER010000260.1:0-4682 GCA_964236315.1 uncultured Acetobacteraceae bacterium
GGCTGCGCGAGGACCGGCGGCTGATCCTGGGGTCGACGGCGTGGCGGGTGACGCAGCCGCTGCGGGCGGGGATGCGCCTGGTGCGGCCCGGCGGGCCGGGGGAGCCGCAGGCGGAGTCGGACGGGACGCCGGCGCCGGAGCTGCCGGCGCTGCGGCTCGGGGCGGACGAGGCGCCTGCGGCTTCCAGGGCGGCGGCGCCGGCGGACGCGGGGACGGGGGACGACACGGGGCAACGGGTGGAGGGCGCCGGGGGCGAGGTCGCGACGGGGACGGCGGCAGGGGGCGCGGCGATGGCGGGTTCGGTGGCCGGGCCGGGTGCGGCGCGGGGAGGCCGGAGGGGGCGCATCCTGTTCCTGTCGGGCGAGGCGCACACGCCGGGAAGCATCTACCGGGTCGAGCGCTACGCCGCGACGGCGCGGGCGCTGGGGTGGGAGGCGGAGGCGCTGGGCCTGCGCGGGGTGGACGATCAAGTGCTGGCGGGGGCCGACATCGTGGTGCTGTGGCGCGTGGCGTGGGAGGGGCACATCGACGGCATCGTCGAGGTGTGCCGCGCGCAGGGTACCACCGTGGTGTTCGACGTCGACGACCTGATGATCCGCCCGGAGCTGGCGACGATCGAGGTGATCGACGGCATCCGCTCGCAGCGCTTCTCCGAGGACGGCACCCGCGAGTTCTTCGCCCGCGTGCGCAGGACCATGGACGCGTCGGACCTGGTCACGGTGACGACGGACGAGCTGGCGGGGCACGTGCGCGAGCTGCAGCAGATCGCGCACGTCCTGCCGAACGGCTGGGACGCAGAGTCGCTGGTGGCGGCACGGCGCGCGGTGCGGCAGCGCAGGGACAGCGGCGAGGGCGAGGGACTGCTGCGCATCGGCTACGCGGGCGGGTCGCGCACACACCAGCGCGACTTCGGGCTCGCGGTGGGGGCGGTGGCGGCGCTGCTGGCGCGCAGGCCGGAGGCGCGGCTGGTGCTGTTCCGCGACCCGTCCAGCGGCGAGGGTGTGGTGCTGGCGGGCGAGTATCCGGAGCTGAAGGCGGTGGCTGCGCAGATCGAGTGGCGCGATATGGTGCCGCTCGCCCTGCTGCCGGCGGAGATGGCGCGCTTTGACATCAACCTGGCGCCGCTGGAGCTGGGGAACCCGTTCTGCGAGGCGAAGAGCGAGCTAAAGTGGTGGGAGGCGGCGCTGGTCGAGGTGCCGACCATCGCCTCGCCGACCGGGCCGTTCGCGCGCGCCATCGAGGACGGGCGCACCGGGCTGCTGGCCGACGGCGAGGCCGCCTGGGCGGAGGCGCTGGAGCGGCTCGCGGCGGACCCGGGGCTGCGGGCGCGGATGGCGCGCGACGCGTATCACGCGGCGCTCGCGGAGTGGGGGCCGAACCGGCGGGCGGAGGCGCTGCAGGACGTGCTGTCGCAGGTCGCCGGCGGGCGGGAGGGCGCGCGCGGGTTCGAGCTGGGGCTGCGGCGTTCTGGCGGGATCGGGCCGCGGGCCGGCCGGGGCGATGAGGTGGGGTCGACCGCCCTGCCCCGCCCTGCCCTGCCGGCGCTGGTGGAGTCGGAGGTGCTGTTCGTCCACGACGGGCTGCGCGACGCCGAGGTCACGGTCGTGATCCCGGTCTACAACTACGCGGACTTCGTGGTGGAGGCGCTGGAGAGCGTCGCGGCGCAGGACCTGCGGCCGCTCGACCTGGTGGTGGTCGACGACGGCTCCACCGACGAGTCGGTGGCCCTGGTGCTGGACTGGGTGCGGACCAACGTCGGACGGTTCAACCGCGTCGTGGTGCGCCGCCACCTCGCAAACGCGGGGCTCGGCTTCGCGCGCAACAGTGCGTTCGCGGCGGCAGAGACGCCGTTCGTGCTGCCGCTCGACGCGGACAACCGGCTGGCGCCGTCGTGCTGCGCGCGGCTGCTTGCGGCGATGGCGGGGGGAGCGGCGTTCGCCTACCCGCAGATCCGCTCGTTCGGGGACAGCGACGCGGTGTTCGGCGTGCTGCCGTTCTCGCCGGGGCGGCTGATGAGCGGGAACTACGTCGACGCGATGGCCCTGGTGGCGAAGTGGGCGTGGGCGGCGGGCGGCGGCTACGACCACGTGCGCTTCGGGTGGGAGGACTACGACTTCTGGTGCCGGCTCGTGGAGCGCGGGCTGTGGGGGGAGGCAGTCGGCGAGGTGCTCGCCGAGTACCGCGTGCACCGGGGGTCGATGATCCACACCCAGACGGAGCAGAGGGGGAACAAGCGGGCGCTCGTCGACGACATGGAGCGCAGGCATCCGTGGCTCAGGATCGCGGGGCGGCGGATGCTGTAGGCGGAGGAAGCAAGGCCGGGCTCTGCCCAAACCTGCCAGGCGGAGGTGGCCAGAGGTTCCGACGATCCCCTTGGATCGTTGAAAAGGCCACCGGAGGGAGCCGCCCCTGGACCGGCGCAACGGAAGGGAGGACGTGCGGGGCCTTGGTTCGCTTCTGATTCGGGTCGGCAAGCCCTAGTCTTTGGCCATGGATCTGAAGGACTCCATCCCGGCTCCGCAGGGCGTTTCCGCACGCGAGGCATACGATCAGGACTTTCATGCCTGGGCGACGGAGCAGGCGGCGTTGCTGCGGGCCGGGCGCCTGGCAGAGGCGGACGTGGCGCACCGCTCCAGTTCCTCCCGCGCCCACTCACTTGCCGCAAGTTCCGCGTGCACCTGCGCCAGGGCGGCCTTGGCCGTGTCCAGAGCTCGGCGCAGCTGATTCCTCCTGCCGAGCCTGCGCCGTCCTGCTCGCCTCGCCCGCCACCAGCTCGGCATGGCGCAGTCGCGTCCGGGTTGCCTGCAACTGCTTCGTCGGCACCTGCACCTGTCGGAGACTGTTCCCGCCGTCCTGCCCCCGGATGTCAGCCCTGTGTCCCTGCCCTGCTCCCGCCTACGCCGCCTTGGCAGGAGCACGGCTCTGGTGCTCCTCGCCGCGGCTACCCTCGGCTAAGGTGATCCGAACCACAGACACTTCGCCGCCCTGCCTGAAACGGTCCCGGCCCGCCCCCGGCTCTACCTGGTAGCTTGTGCGGCGCAACGGTTCTGGCTTGCCCGGCTTGGCGGCGCCCAGCTTGCCGTGCGCCTGGCGCATGCGTGTCTCGGTGCCTTGGCCGTCGGTGTGCGGCTGGCGCAGGATCGGGGTGATCAATGGACGAAGGCTTTCAGGAGAAGGAACCGACTTCGATGCGAGTTGCCGGCAATGGTCCGGCATTGGGACGTAAAAGGCCAGACTATAGATGCTCAGGCGCTACATCCACGGGCCGTTTTCTGCATAGGCCGTGTATGCAGGGCTGTCTCGTTCCTGACAACTCATATACCAAGTTACCCCGACCCAACTCAACTGGACAGGGGATGACCGAAACCGCACCAGATACTTCCACCGACGCCGCGGCAGCGCCGTAGGTAGCGTCCGCGCTGGTGGTGGAGATTTTGATCTCGTGAGGGTGCAGGCGGAGGTGGTCACCGGATCGTCCGGCTAGGCTGGAGTTGCGAGGCTTCATCCCAGACCGAGAGAACCCGATGACCGAGAACAGTCTGCCACTGGCCGAGCTTCTGGCCAAAGCCGGAGACGGCGACTTCCTGCGTTCCGTGGCCGAGGCCGTGGTGCAGCTGCTGATGGAGACCGACGTGGAGGGCCTGATCGGTGCCGGTCGCCACGAGCGCTCCGGCGAGCGCACGACCTACCGCAACGGCTACCGCGACCGGGCGCTGGACACCCGGCTGGGCAGCCTGCAGCTGCGTATCCCCAAGCTGCGGCAGGGCAGCTACTTCCCGCCCTTCCTGGAGCCGCGCAAGACGTCGGAGAAAGCCCTGGTGGCGGTGATCCAGGAGGCCTGGGTCAGCGGCGTGTCCACCCGGCGCGTGGACGACCTGGTGCAGGCCATGGGTCTGAGCGGCATCGGCAAGAGCACGGTCTCCAAGCTGTGCAAGGACATCGACGAACGGGTGAACGCCTTCCTGGACCGGCCTCTCGTCGGCGACTGGCCGTATCTCTGGCTGGACGCGACGTATCTCAAGCAGCGCGAGGGCGGACGCATCGTCACCGTCGCGGCCATAATCGCCGTGACGGCCAACACCGAGGGCAGGCGGGAGATCGTGGGACTGCACATCGGCCCGTCGGAGGCGGAGACCTTCTGGGCGACGTTCCTCAAGAGCCTGGCGCGCCGTGGCCTACGCGGGGTCAAGCTGGTGATCTCGGATGCGCACGAGGGCCTCAAGGCGGCAATCCGCCGGGTGACGAACGCCTCGTGGCAGCGCTGCCGGGTGCACTGGATGCGCAACGCCCTGTCCTACGTCCCCAAGGCGCACCAGAGCATGGCCGCGGCCGCGCTGCGTCAGGCGTTCATCCAGCCGGACCGGGCGAGCGCCAGCCAGACGCTGCGCCATGTCGCCGACCAGCTCCGGGGCAAGTGGCCGAAGCTTGGCGGGTTCATCGACGACAGCGAGACCGACGTGCTGACGCACATGGACTTCCCTGCCCAGCACCGGACCAAGGTCCACTCCACGAACCCGATCGAGCGCCTGAACAAGGAGGTCAGGCGCCGGGCCGACGTCGTCGGCATCTTCCCGAACGAGGGCTCCATCATCCGGCTGATCGGCGCCGTGCTGCTCGAGGCCAACGGCGAGTGGCAGACCCAGAGCCGCTACATGCAGACCGAGGTGATGGCCGAACTCACA
>CAXSER010000261.1:0-4667 GCA_964236315.1 uncultured Acetobacteraceae bacterium
CCCGCCGGCGTTCCCGCGCGTGCCCGCCGACGCCTCCGTCGAGCACGCGCTGGGCCTGCTGCTCCGCCAGCTCGGCGACTCCGTGCGCCACTGGCTCGCCCGCATTGCCCCGCCGGACGCCGAGGGCTTCTCCCCGGAGCCGGTGCACCAGGCGCGCGTCGCCTGCCGCCGCCTGCGCTCCGCCCTGTCGCTGTTCCGCCGCGCGGCCGACGGAGCGGAGCTGCGCGCCCTGTCCGCCTCGCTGCGCGACCTTGCTGGCCTCCTCGGCGCCGCGCGCGACTGGGACGTGTTCCTCGACGGCCCGGCCGCGTCGCTGCGCCGCGCGATGCCGCAGGACCCCAGGGTCGCCCGCCTTCTCGACGCCGCGCTGCACCGCCGCAGGCTCGGCTACCGCGCGATCGCCGCCGACCTCGCGGGCGGACGCTGGCGCGGCCCCGGCCTGGAGCTTGTCCTGCTGCCCGAGCTCCGTCCCTGGCGCGGCGCCGCGTCGCCGGAACACGTGGCCACGCTCGACTCCCCCGCGCAGGCGTACGTGTCGCGCCGCCTCGACCGCGCGCTGGCGGCGATGCTGCACGCCGGCAGGCGCGTGCTGGACCTGCCCGACGAGCAGCGCCACGACCTGCGCAAGGCCGGCAAGCGCCTGCGCTACGCCGCCGAGTTCTTCGCCCCCGCCTACCCCGCCGGCGGCACCGGCCGCTACCTGCGCCGTCTCGCCGCCCTGCAGGAGGCGCTCGGCCTGCTCACCGACGGCGCCGTGGCCTCGGACCTCCTCGCCAGGCTCGGCCCTGCCGGCAGGGGCTTCGCCGGCGGTGCCGTGCTCGGCTGGCTCGCCGCCGAATCGGCGCCCGCGGCGGAGGCCGCCGAGCTCGCCTGGAAGCGCCTGCGCCACGCCGAGCCGTTCTGGCGCTGACGCACGGGCAGGAAGGTCGGGCTCTGCCTGAGCCCGCCAAAGGCCAGGGGCCTTCGGAAACCCGTCTCCCAAGTCCAGGATTCCAAAGGCGAGCCTTTGGCGGAGTCCAGAGGCAGAGCCTCTGGCCTTCCTTCGGCCCCGTTGCGCCTCGTGTCCGGTGGCGCTAGGCACACTCGTGCAGGCACATCGATCGGAACGACCCTCCGCAGCGCAGGCAGGTGCCATGTCCATCAGCTCTCCTCGTCGCATCTTCCGCCGCGCCGGCTCGCCCGCACGCCCCCGCCTTGCCGGCATCCTCCTCGTGCTCGCAGTGCCGGCCGGCATCGTGGCCGCGGGTGCCGCGTTGCTCCCGACCTTGTCCGGCCTCGTCGCCGCGCAGCGCCCGCCACCCCCTGTCCTCACCCTGGCGGCGGACGCCACCCAGGTCGCGGTGGTCGACGGCGGCACCCTTCGTCTGCGCGACACCGTGATCCACCTGCTCGGCGTGGCGGCGCCCGCGCGTGGCACCGGCTGCGGCGAGGCGTCCGGCCCGCCCGTCGACTGCGGCGGCCGCGCCAGCGTGATCCTGGCCGGCCTGGTGTCGCACGGTCCCACGGAGTGCCGCCTCGACGGCCGCGACGCCGGCGGCCGGCCGTTCGGCCTGTGCCGCTCCGGCGGCGTGGAGATCAACCGCGCGGTGGTGGAGAGCGGCTGGGCCACTGCGGAGCCGGACCAGCCCGCGCTCGACGCCGCCGAGCACGCAGCCCAGGCGCAGCGCCGCGGCCTGTGGGCCATGGGCGTCGCCCACCCCTAGCCGCCGCCAGGCAGGCCGGCCGGACCACGGCACGCGAATGGTGCGGGTGCGAAGGTTGCGCGCGGGTTTTCTTCTGCCTTAGATACCAGGCAGGCTCGGACCGGCGGCGCGGCGACGCGCCGGGCCGTGCCTGGTGACCCATCCAAGGACAGGATTCGCATATGACCGGCAAGGCCAGTGGCTCCGTCACCGTCAGGGTCGAAGGCACGGACAGGACGGCGACGCTGCCCCTGATCGCCGGCAGCATCGGCCCCGACGTCGCCGACATCCGCAAGCTCTACGCCGACCTCGGCATCTTCACCTTCGACCCCGGCTACGGCGGCACCGCGGCCTGCGACAGCAAGATCACCTACATCGACGGCGACGAAGGCATCCTGCTGTACCGCGGCTACCCGATCGAGCAGCTCGCGGAGAAGTCGAACTTCCTGGAGACCGCCTACCTGCTGCTCGAAGGCGAGCTGCCCACCACGGAGCAGTTCGCGACCTTCGAGCACAAGATCATGCACCACACCATGCTGCACGAGCAGATGCGCAGCTTCTACAACGGGTTCCGCCGCGATGCGCACCCGATGGCGGTGATCTGCGGCGTGGTCGGCGCCATGAGCGCGTTCTACCACGACAGCCTCGACGTCACGAACCCCGTGCACCGCGAGATCTGCGCCTTCCGCCTGATCGCCAAGATCCCGACCATCGCCGCCTGGGCATACAAGTACTCGATCGGCCAGCCGTTCATGTACCCGCGCAACGACCTCGGCTACGCCGAGAACTTCCTCTACATGATGGATGCCGTCCCCGCCGAGCCGTACAAGGCCAACCCGATCCTCTCTCGCGCCATGGACCGCATCCTCGTCCTGCACGCCGACCACGAGCAGAACGCATCGACCTCCACCGTCCGCCTCGCCGGCTCGACCGGCGCCAACCCGTTCGCCTGCATCTCCGCCGGCATTGCCAGCCTGTGGGGCCCGGCGCATGGGGGCGCCAACGAGGCGGTGCTGAAGATGCTCGGCGAGATCGGCACCCCCGAGCGCGCCGCCGAGTTCATGACCAAGGTCAAGGACAAGAACAGCAACGTCCGCCTCATGGGCTTCGGCCATCGCGTCTACAAGAACTACGACCCCCGCGCCAAGATCATGCAGCAGACCTGCCACGAGGTCCTTGCCGAACTGGGCATCAAGGACGATCCGCTGCTCGACCTGGCCATCGAGATGGAGCAGATCGCGCTCAAGGACGACTACTTCATCAGCCGCAAGCTCTACCCGAACGTGGACTTCTACTCGGGCATCATCCTCAAGGCGATGGGCATCCCGACCAGCATGTTCACCGTGCTGTTCGCCGTCGCGCGCACCACCGGCTGGATCAGCCAGTGGAAGGAGATGATGGACGACCCCGCGCAGCGCATCGGCCGCCCGCGCCAGATCTACACCGGGCACCCGCAGCGCGACTACAGCAGCCGCGAGAACCGCGGCTAGTCGCGCCGGAGGAAAGGGAGTTCGAGGCTCTGCCTCGAAATCCGCCAGGGGCAAGCCGCCCCTGGACCGGCCCGACTCTGACGTGTGCACTCCGGCGACCGGCGTGTTCCTGGCCGATCCAGGCAGGTCATTTCCGGCTGATGTGGAACCGCGTCGGCCTCAGTCGCACTCGCATCCCGGTGTCGGCCCGCTGTCCTTGCGCACGACGTGGTGGTCGATCCATTCCGACACCAGCCGCCGTGCCTCGTTGAGCGATGCCTCGGGATGGTGGATGCGATACAGCGTCGTGCACGCCTGGAACGCGTGCAGGTCGGCGTTGCCGTGACTGCGCAGCTCGCGGTACGCCGTCACGACGGCACGCTCGCAGCGACGTGCGATCGGGCTGGACTCACGAACCACGGCAATCCCCTCGCTGCGACATCCTCGCAGAGTGGTCATCCTACCCGAGCGGCACAAGCCGGGCAAGCAACCGCCAGGACGCGGTGCCGGCCTCCCATCCCCCGCGGCCAATGGCCCCCGTGGAACAAGGGTCCTCCAAGGTCGCTTCCTGAGTATCGGTTTCCGAAGGCAGGCCTTTGGCGGAGTCCGGAGGCAGAGCCTCTGGCCTTTCTTTCTCCCCGCCCCCGCCATGGACGCCGCCCGGGCCCGCCGCTAAGCAGGATGCCCGACCTCGGAGCCCACGCCCATGGCACTGCCCGTCCCCTCCGGCCCCCGCGCCGGCATGGACTCCGACTGGGACCGCGACGCCGCCCTGGTCACCGCGCGCATCCTGCTCGAGATCAAGGCGGTCAACTTCCGCCCCGAGCAGCCCTACATCCTGACGTCGGGCTGGGCCTCGCCGGTCTACATCGACTGCCGGCGCATCATCTACTTCCCCCGCGCCCGTTCCACGATCAGCGCGCTCGGCGTGGAGAAGATCAACCGCCACGTCGGCTACGAGACCATCGAGGCCGTCGCCGGCGGCGAGACCGCGGGCATCCCGTTCGCCGCCTGGATGGCCGACCGCATGCTCGCCCCCATGGCCTACGTCCGCAAGAAGCCCAAGGGCTTCGGCCGCAACGCCCAGATCGAGGGCGACGTCCCCGTCGGCAGGCAGACCCTCCTGGTCGAGGACCTCACCACGGACGGCGCCTCCAAGGTCGCCTTCGCCAACGCCCTGCGCGAGGCCGGCGCCATCGTCGAGCACGCCTTCGTGGTGTTCTTCTACGGCGTGTTCCCCGGCAGCCTGCAGACGCTCTCCGCCATGGGCGTCACCCTGCACCACCTCTGCACCTGGTGGGACGTGCTGGAGGCCTGCCGCGAGCGGCCTTACTTCACGCCCCAGGCCATGGTCGAGGTGCACCGCTTCCTCGAGGACCCGATCGCCTGGTCCGCGGCGCACGGCGGCGCCACCAGCCCCGAGGATGCCGCCCGGCGCAAGGCGCAGGCGCAGGGCTAGCCAGCAAGCAAGGCCGGGCTCTGCCCGGACCCGCCAGGGGCGAGCCGCCCCTGGACC
>CAXSER010000262.1:0-4627 GCA_964236315.1 uncultured Acetobacteraceae bacterium
GCCACCCCCTCCGGCCGCGCCCCTCGCCGCGCCTCCTCGCTCCATCCCGCCACCTTCTCGTGGTGGTGGCAGCACACCGCCTGCCCCAGCCCCAGCTCCGTCCGACCTGGAGCCACCGCGCGGCACAGCCCGTCCGCCAGCGGGCAGCGCGGCGCATACACGCACCCCGCCCCCAGCGGCCCCGGCCCCGGCGGCACCCCCTCGATCGTCACGAGCCGCCCCTCGCGCCGCGTGCCCCGCGGCCGGCACGCCACCAGCGCCGCCGTGTACGGATGCCGCGGCGCCGCCAGCAGCAGCGCCGTCGGCCCCTCCTCCACCAGGCTGCCCGCGTACAGCACCCCCGTGCGCCCGCACACCCGCGCGATTACGCCCAGGTTGTGGCTGATCAGCAGGCTCGCCAAGCGCCCCCGCCCCCGCATCTCCCCCAGCAGCGCCAGGATCTCCGCCTCCACCGTCGCGTCCAGCGCCGTCGTCGGCTCGTCCAGCACCAGCAGCCGCGGCGACTTGGCCAGCGCCATCGCGATCACCACCCGCTGCTGCTGCCCGCCGGACAGCGTGTGCGGCAGCCGCCCCATCATTGCCACCGGATCGGGCAGCCTCACCCCCACCAGTGCATCCACCGCCCGCGACTCCGCCTCGGCCCACCCCGCGCCGAGCAGCACGAACGCCTCCGCCACCTGCCGCCCCACGCCCAGCGTCGGGTTCAGCGCGCGCCCCGCATCCTGGAACACCATCGACACCTCGGCCGCGCGCATCTCCCGCAGCCCCCGCGCCCCCAGCCCCGCGAGATCCCGCCCCAGCACCTCCACCCGCCCCGCATCCAGCCGCGCCCCCCGCGGCAGCGCCCCCATCGCCGCCAGCGCCGCCGTCGACTTGCCACAGCCGGACTCGCCCACCAGCCCGTACGACTCTCCGGCCGCCACCGCGAACGACACGTCGCGCAGCACGGCACGGCCGGCGTAGCTGACCGACACGCCCTCGAACGCCAGGGCCGTCAAGGAAGCAAGGCCAGAGGCTCTGCCTCTGGACTCCGCCAAAGGCTCGCCTTTGGAAACCCGTACCCAGCAAAATCCCCCGCCCCCCACCAGGGCGCACCGCCCCGATTGATGGCGGTCCAGGGCGCCTCGCCCTGGCGGGGTCCAGGGGCAGCGCCCCTGGCCTTCCTCACGCCGAGACCCTGCGCTGCAGCCCCTCTGCCACCAGGTTCACCGCCACCACCAGCGACGCCGTGGCGCCCGCGTCGAACGCCACCGTCCACCACACCCCCCCGCTCAGCGTCCCGTAGTTCTGCGCGATCGCCAGCCCCCAGTCCGGCGACGGCGGCTGCAGCCCGAACCCCAGGAACGACAGCGACGCCACGGTGAACACCGCGTATCCCAGCCGCACCGTCGCCTCGACCACGATCGGCCCCAGCACGTTCGGCAGGATCTCGCCCCCCATCACCCGCCACGCCGGCTCCCCCCGCAGCCGCGCCGCGTCCACGTAGTCCAGCGCGCACTCCGCCCGCACCGCGGCCCGCACCGTGCGCGCGATCAGCGGCGCGAACACCACCCCGATCACCGCGATCACCGCGCCCTGCGACACCCCCAGCGCGCTCAGCGCCAGCAGCGCCACGACCAGCAGCGGCAGCGCCACCAGCGTGTCGGTCGCGCGCGCCAGCACCGCGTCGAGCCACCCCCCGCCATACCCGCCGAGCAGCCCGAGCACCGTCCCCGCCACCGTCCCCAGCCCCGCCGCCAGCGGCGCCGTCACCAGGATGTCGCGCGCCCCCAGGATCACCCGCGACAGCACGTCGCGCCCGATCCCGTCCGTGCCGAACGGATGCCCCCACGACGGCGGCCTGAGCACCGCGCCGAGGTCGATCTCGTTGACCCCGTGCGGCGCCAGCCACGGCCCGAACGCCGCGCACCCCGCCCACCCCGCCAGGATCGCCACCCCGACCCACGCCGACACCGGCAGCGCCCGCCCGCCCGTCGCCGCACTCCCCACCCCGGCCCCCGTCACCGCGCCCGCCGCGGGTCGAGCACCGCCGTCACCCCGTCCGCCGCCAGCGAGGCCAGCAGCGTCACGCACCCCACCGCGAGCACGGCGGCCTCCAGCATCGCCACGTCGTGCGTGCGCGCCGCCACCAGGATCAGGCTCCCCAGCCCGTCGTAGCGGAACAGCGACTCCACCACGACCAGCCCCCCCAGCAGGTACCCCGCCTGCGACGCCAGCACGCTCACCGTCGGCAGCAGCGCGTTGCGCAGCACGTGCCGCCCCAGCACCACCCGCATCGGCAGCCCCTTCAGCACCGCCGTGCGCGTGTAGTCCGCCTCCAGCGCCCCCACCGTCCCCGCCCGCGCGATCCGCGCCACGTACCCGAACAGCACCAGCACCAGCGGCATTGCCGGCAGCAGCAGATGCCGCAGCACCTCCACGATCCCCGCCCCCGGCGCCACCCGCGCCGAGATCGGCAGCCAGCGCAGCCACAGCCCGAACACCAGGATCAGCACGATCCCCGAGACGAACTCCGGCACCACCGTCAGCGCCAGCCCCAGCAGCGTGATCCCCCGGTCGCGCCACCCCCCGCGGTGCAGCGCCGCGTACACCCCCGCCCCCACCGACAGCGGCACCACGATCGCGAACGCCAGCCCCGCCAGCCGCAGCGACGCCAGCAGCGCCCGCCCCAGGAACGGCGCCACCGGCGCCCGGTACGTCGTGGACTCCCCCAGGTCCCCCCGCACCACCCCCCCGAGCCACGCCGCATACCGCTCCACCACCGGCCGGTCCGTCCCCAGCCGGTGGTTCAGCTCCGCCACCGCCCGCGCGTCCGCCAGCGGCCCGAGCGTCGCCCGCCCCACGTCGCCGGGCAGCAACTGCGCGCCCGCGAACACCACCAGGCTCAGCAGCCACAGCGTCAGCAGCATCGCCCCCGCGCGGCGCAACCCGGCCGTCAAGGAAGCAAGCCTGGGCTCTGCCCAGACCCGCCAGGGGCGAGCCGCCCCTGGACCAGCACACCCAAGAAAGCCGGTCCAGGACGGCTCGCCCTGGCGGGTCCAGGGCAGGGCCCTGGCCTTCCTTCCCTTCTCACGCGAACCCCGCCCCCGCCAGGAACAGCTGCGCCTGCGCCGTCGCCTCCACCCCCACGAGCCCCGCCCGCATCGGCACCAGGTAGTCGTAGAAATACCCCGTGATCGCCGGCGTCTCCTCCAGCAGCAGCCGCTGCAGCTCCCCCGCCAGCCCCCGCCTGACCTCCGGGTCGAGCGCCCCCACGAACCGCCCTGCCAGCGCATCGAACGCCGGATCGGCGAAACGCGAGGCGTTCCACGCCCCTCCGCTGCGCAGCGTCGCCTGCAGCATCACGTCCGGCGTCCCCCTGTGCCCGTAGTCCGTGATGCCGATGTCGCTGTCGAGCCAGTCCGACCGCCCGAACACCGCCGCCCCGTAGTACGCCCCCACGTCCTCCACCCGCAGCCGCAGCCGTATCCCCACCTCCGCCGCCTCCGCCGCCAGGATCGCCGCGTAGTCCGCAACCTCGAACAGCTGCTCCGTCACCAGCACCGCGTCCACGCCCCCCGCATGCCCCGCCTCCGCCATCAGCGCCCGCGCCCGCCCGACATCCCTCGCCCGCTGCCCCACCCCCGGGTCGGTCACCGCGAGACTCGGCGCGAACGGCGAATCGTTGCCCGCCTGCGCCAGCCCGCGGAACGGCCCCGCCACGATTCCCGCCCGGTCCACCGCCAGCGCCATCGCCTGCCGTACCCGCCGGTCGGCGAACGGCCCCCGGTCGCAGCGCATGTGCACCAGCCGCTGCGCCGTCGAGCGGATCGCGATGTGCGTGAAGCCCGGGTCGTCGAGCAGCGCCTGCCCGCCCTGCACGACGAGCTGCTGCATGAGGTCCGCCTCCCCCCCCTGCATGGCGAGCACCTGCGGCTGCTGGTCCGGGTGGAACGTGAACTCCAGCCGCGCCGGCAGCACCGCGCCCCCCCACCAGGCCTCGTTGCGCACGAACACGCACCCCGACTGCGGCACGTACTGCGCGAGCCGGAACGGCCCCGTCCCGTCGAACCCCGCCCCGTCCCCGTCCACCGGCGCGAACGCCCGCGCCTCGCCTTCCGGCAGGACCACCGCGTTGTAGTTGTCCGACGACACGCAATACGGAAACCCCCCGTTCGGCGCGTCCAGCGTGAAGCGCACGGTGCGCTCGTCCACCGCCACCGCCCCCCCCGGCGACAGCACGCCCCTGAACACCGACAGCGCGTTCGACCCGTTCGCCGGGTCCGCCAGCCGGTTCATCGTCGCCGCCACATCCGCCGCCCGCAGCACCCGCCCCGAGTGGAACCTGACGCCCTCGCGGATGGCGAAATCCCACACCGATCCGTCCGCGTTCGGCGTCCACGCCACAGCCAGCATCGGCCGCAGCGTGCCGTCGGCCGCATCCAGCACCAGGAACTCGCCCGCCTGCTGCAGCAGCACCAGCGCCCCGGTGTCGGCCGCCGTGACCGCATCCACGCGCCCTGCCGGCCCGATCTGCGCGATCCGCAGCACCGCCCCCGGCCGCGGCGACGCCCCGGCGAACGGCCCGCCCTGCCCCGCGGACACGCTCCCGGCCCGCACCCCCAGCGGCAGGAGCCCCAGCCCCGCT
>CAXSER010000263.1:0-4587 GCA_964236315.1 uncultured Acetobacteraceae bacterium
AGGCGAGCCTTTGGCGGAGTTTGAGGCGGAGCCTCAACCTTGCTGGCTTCCTCACCCTGCCGTCGGCGTCATGCCCAGCCGCGCGAGCAGCGCCGCGTCACGGTCCTCCCCGGGGTTCGGCGTGGTGAGCAGGCGGCTGCCTCCGAAGATCGAGGCCGCGCCGGCGAGGAAGCACAGGGCCTGGGTCTCGTCGCTCATGCCCTCGCGGCCGGCGGCGAGGCGGATGGTGGAGTGCGGCATCAGGATGCGCGCGGTGGCGATGATGCGCACGAAGCGGATCGGGTCGGTGGCGGGCTGGTCGCCCAGCGGCGTGCCCTCGACGCGGACCAGCATGTTGATGGGCACGCTCTCGGGGTGGCGCGGCAGGGTGGCGAGCGCGTGCAGCAGGCCGGCCTGGGCGTCCTCGTCCTCGCCCATGCCGACGATGCCGCCGCAGCAGACGTGCACGCCGGCGTCGCGGACGTGGCCCAGCGTGTCGAGGCGATCCTGCCAGGTGCGGGTGGTGATGATGGCGCCGTAGTGCTCTGGCGAGGTGTCGAGGTTGTGGTTGTAGTAGTCCAGGCCGGCGTCGGCGAGGCGCTGCGCCTGGGGGGCGGTGAGCATGCCCAGCGTGGCGCAGCTCTGCAGGCCGAGGGCGCGCACGCCTTCCACCATCTCGCAGACCTCGTCGAGCTCGTGGTCCTTGGGCGAGCGCCAGGCGGCGCCCATGCAGAAGCGGGTGGCGCCGGCGTCGCGGGCGGCGCTCGCGGCGTCGAGCACCTCGGCGACGCGCATCAGGCGGCTGGCGGGGATGGTACGGTCGTGGCGCGCGCTCTGCGGGCAGTAGGCGCAGTCCTCGGGGCAGCCGCCGGTCTTGATCGACAGCAGGGTGGCGACCTCGACGTGGGCGGGGTCGAAGCGGGCGCGGTGGACCGTCTGCGCGCGGAACATCAGCTCGGGGAACGGGAGGCCGAGGAGGGCGCGGACCTCGGCGCGGGTCCAGTTGTGGCGGGGCGCTGGCGGGGCGTCGGCGCGCGCGGGTTCGGTGGCGTGGTCCGCAGGAGCCGGGGGCTCGGTCGCCGGGGCCGGGGTCGCCGAGGGGGCGTGCTGCAGGGTGACGGACATGCGCGGGTCCTCCATCGGCGCGGGCGGGGCGCGGCGCGTGGCGGCTGGTTTGGCCAGCCTGGAGGGCGCAGGCAAGGGGGCGCGTGCGACGACGCGCGTGCCGGCGGGGCTGGCGGTCAGGTGGTGGTGATCTGCGAGGCGGAGAGCTGGGCGCCGTACAGGGTGATCCTGGTGCCGTCCGGCAGGGCGAGGATGGTGCCGAACGCGCCGGTGGCGGCCGACGACAGGGCGGCGGCCGCCTGGGGCGCGGTGAAGCCGGACAGGTCGAGTTGGTCGGAGGCCTTGAAGCCGACGATGCCGGCCTGGGCGGCGAGGCCCTCGGTCACGACGTAGGTGTCCGTGCCGGTGCCGGCGAACATCGTGGCGGTGCCGGCGCCGAGGACGAGGGTGGTCGGGCCGCCGCCCTCGACGACCAGGGCGCTGCCGGCGCCGGTGAAGAAGGTGTCGGTGCTGGCCGGGCCGCCGAAGGCGACGCCGCCCTGGGTCATGGCGAAGGTGTTGGCGCCGGTGCCGCCGACCATGGTGTCGCTGCCGCCGGTGCTGCCGAGGAAGCTGGTGGCCGAGGGGCCGCCGAACATCACCGCGCCGGTGCCGGCGCCGCCGGACAGGGTCGCGTTGCCGCTGCCGGCGACGAGGATGCTGCTGCCGGCGCCGCTGCCGCCGGTCAGCATGTTGGCGCCGCTGCCGCCGTAGAGGGTGTCGACGCCGGTGCCACCGCCGGCCGTGTAGGCACCGCCGCCGGCGATGAACACCAGGCTGCCCGTGCCGCCGGCGACCGTGGCGGCGGGACCGGAGGCGTAGACGATGTCGGTGCCGCCGCCGGCCGAGATGGTGTTGGTGCCGCGGCTGTCGATCACGTCGTTGCCGGTGGCGCTGGCGGCCACGGTGCTCGCGCCGGCGGCGGGGGTGACGAAGGTGGTGCCGGACGCGCCGGCGGTGGTGACGACGCCTGAGGCGGTGGTGCCCGTGGTGCTGGTGCCCCCACCCGTCGTGCTCGTGCCCGTCGTGCTGGTGCCCGTCGTGCTGGTGCCGGTGCCGGTGGTGCTCGTGCCGCCGCTGCCGGGAGCGGGAGGGACCACGACGCCCGCGTAGGTGCCGACGGTGCCGGAGCCGGACGCGCCGGAGTCGTCGGACACCCGGATCACCAGGGGGCCGTCGGGCGAGTTGGTGATGTCCAGCTCGGAGAGGTTGGCGAAGGTGGCGACGGCGGCCGTGCCCTGGGTCGGGTCGAACACCTGGACAGTGGCCTGGGCGGTGCCGAACTGCACGACGCTGCGGCCGTGGCCGGACGTGCTCGGCGCCTCCTGGTCGCCCCAGAGCAGGATGTCGGCGCTGCCGCCCGGGCCGGCGAACACCACGGCGTTGTCGTCGTACTGCACGCCCTGCTCGTAGGCGGCGACGCCCAGCGACAGCGTGCCGCCCGCCGAGGTGCCGGTCGCGCCGGACGAGATCAGCGCGCCCAGGTTCACGAAGGCGGCGCCGGCGGCGGTCAGGGTCCCGTTCGCGGTCAGCGCGGCCGGCGAGTTCGCCGCGGCGGAGGCCGCCGCGAGGAAGGTGGGGGGAAGCACGTTCATGTGGGTGGTCACGGCACTGGTGCCGGTGCCCGACGTGCTGGTGACGTCGGAGAACCCGTAGCGGAACTGGGCGTCGAGCAGGCCGTCGAGCAGTGTCGCGGGCGAGCTGCCGCCCAGGTTGGCCACGACGTACTGCGGGCTGGCGGCGTTGGCGCCGATGGTGGCGGCGTCCTGCGCGGCGGACAGCGCGGCGGCCGGGCCGGAGAGCGCCACGTCGCCGGGGTTGATGTCGAGGAAGGCCGGGCTGGCCTGCGCCGTGGCGGTGGCGGCGACCGAGGTGCTGTAGTTGACCGTGGCGACGGCGCCGAGGCCGGTGCTGCTGCCGACGGCGGAGACCAGGTCGGCGCTCGCCTGGTCGCCGGCGGCGTCGCCGGACAGCGCGGCAGAGGCGCCCGATGGCGTGTAGGTGTAGCCGGGGTTGGCGACGAGGTCCGGGCCCTCCAGAAACGCGACCGCGCCGGGCATCGTGGCGTCGATCCGCTGCGCGATGGCGACCAGGGCGGCGACGCTCTGGCCGGGGGCGAGCACCAGGTCCAGGCTGATGCCGGAGGCGGCGAGGCTCTGCAGGGTGCTCGCTTCCGCCGTGGTGGTGGCGGTGGCGCGCACGCCGGACAGGTGCAGCGCGGACAGCGACGCAAGCAGGGCCGTAGCGGAGTCGTCGGAGGACACGTTCAGGCCAATCCGCGGGTCGAACGCGGAAGCGGGCTGGATGCTGTAGCTCAGGAGGGAGTCGCTCACGGTGGCTCCGGTTCGATGTGACGGCTGCAGGCACGTCCCGCGCCGCGGCGCCATCCGGACACAGTCTCGCACGAAGCTCGCGCACTGGGGTTAACGTCCCGGGCCGCGCGCCTCGCGCTGCACCGCACCATCGCCGCGCGAAGATGGCAGGGTGGCGCGGCAATGCAAGGTTGCGCCGCGCGGCGCGATGCGCGAGTGCACGCGGGATCCGCGACGCCGGCCCCTGGCCGTTCGCCGGCCCGCCGCCCGCACGGAGCCCGCAATGCAATCCCTCGACGCGTTCGCCCTGGACAAGCTCGCAGGGCTGGAACGCCGCCAGCTGCGCCGCACCCTGTCCGAGACCACGCGCGACGCCGCGGACGCGGCCGGCGGGGCGTGGGTGGAGCGCGGCGGGCGGCGGCTGCTGTCGTTCTGCTGCAACGACTACCTCAACCTGGCGACGCACCCGGCGGTGGTCGCGGCCGCCGTCGAGGCGACGCGGCGGCACGGCACCGGCGCAGGCGCGTCGCGGCTGGTGAGCGGCAACCACGCGCTGTTCGCAGGGCTGGAGGCGCGGCTGGCGCGGCTGAAGGGCACCGAGGCGGCGTGCGTGTTCGGCTCCGGCTACCTGGCGAACGCGGGGATCGTGCCGGCGCTGGTCGGGCCGTGCGACCTAGTGCTGGTGGACGCGCTGGCGCACGCCTGCCTGTGGGCGGGGGCGCAGCTCGCCGGCGCGCGGGTGGTGGCGTTCCGGCACAACGACGTGTCGCATCTGGCCGCGCTGCTGGCGGCGGAGCGGGCGGCGCATCCGCGGGCGATGGTGCTGACCGACGGCGTGTTCTCGATGGACGGCGACCTGGCGCCGCTGCCGGCGCTGTCGGCGGTGGCGGCGGCGCACGACGCCTGGCTGATGGTGGACGATGCGCACGGGCTGGGCGTGCTGGGCGGCGGGCGGGGGTCGGCGCACGCGTTCGAGCCGCCGGCGGCGGTGGCGCTGCAGATGGGCACGCTGTCCAAGGCGGCCGGGGGGTACGGCGGCTACCTGTGCGCGTCGCAGGCGGTGGTCGACCTGATCCGCACGCGGGCGCGGCCGTTCATCTACTCGACAGGGCTGCCGCCTGGCGTCGTGGCCGCGGCCAGCGCGGCGCTGGACGTGATCGAGGCGGAACCGGCGTACGCAGCGCGGCCGCTG
>CAXSER010000264.1:0-4570 GCA_964236315.1 uncultured Acetobacteraceae bacterium
GGGCGTCCACCCGGCGGTCGAAGTCGGAGAGCGCGTGGGGTTCGGTGTCGACCGGGGCGCACAGATAGCGCGACACGCCGCCGAGGTCGTGGTGCGCGCGGCCGGGGTGGTCCTCGGGGTCGGCATGGGGGTCGTGCGGGTCGGACACCGGGGGCCTCCTGCGGGCGCGGGAAGGCGCCATGGAGCGGGCGGTTTCAGCAGGAAGGCAAGGCCTTCTTTTTCTGGAGAAAAAGAAGCAAAAAGACTTTGCACATGAGGCTCCGGACGCGCGGGCATCCCTGAATTCTTATGGGCGAAGTTCTTTGGTTCTTTCTTTCAGGAAAGAACTGCTTCCTGTTCTTTGCCGGTGGCGGTTTCTAGCGGAGCTGGCTGTCCTTGCTGCCGCGGCGGTTGAACCCGAAGCTGACCGGGCGGGCGTCGCGCGCGGACTGGCAGGCGACGCAGGTGCGCACGCCGGGCAGCGCGCGGCGGCGCGCCTCCGGGATGTCCTCGCCGCACTCGACGCAGTGGGCCTCGCCCTCGCCGGTCGGCATGCGCGCGCGGGCGCGCATCACCCCGTCGGACACGGTGTCGTCGATCTGGTCCTGCACCGCCCCGTCCGGGGCCCATCCGCTCGCCATGCCCGTTGTCCGGCCCTGCTGGTTTCGGTGCCGCCTCAGGTGGGGTGCGTGGCCGCGCGTTCCAGGGAGGCGGGCCCGGCGCGGGTCGGCGGCCGCCGCTGCGGACAGGCGGCGCGGACAGGCGGCGCGGAGAGGAGGCGCGGAGAGGAGGCGCGACGCGGGCCGTGCCGGCCGCTACGGTGCGGCGGCCATCGTGACACGCTGCCGCCGGAGACCGCGATCCCATGTCGAATGCCGTCCAGTCGGCCCTCCGCACGGCGGCAGAGGCCGGCGTCGAGCTCGTGGCCGCGTTCAACCGCAGGCGGCTGCCGCGGACCGAGAGCCCGTTCCTCGTCGGCATCCACGCGCCGATGCCGGCGGAGCTGACGCTGGAGGACCTGCCGGTGACCGGGGCGATCCCGGCGGGGCTGGAGGGGCGCTATCTCCGGATGGGGGCGAACCCGGTGCGGCCGGACCCGGCGGGGCACCACTGGTTCCTCGGCGACGGCATGGTGCACGGGCTGGCGCTCGGCGGCGGCCGCGCGCTGTGGTACCGCAACCGCTGGATCGGCTCGCGCCTGGCGGCGGCGGCGCTGGGGCGCGACGCGGCGCCGGGGCCGCGGCACGGGCGCAACGACACCGTCAACACCAACGTCGTCGAGATCGGCGGCGCCGCCTTCGCCCTGGTGGAGGCGGGCAGCTTCCCCGTCGAGCTGTCCGACACCCTGGAGGCGCAGCGCTACAACCCGTTCGGCGGCACGCTCGCCGGCTCGTTCAGCGGCCACCCGCACCGCGACCCGCTCACCGGCGAGCACCACGCCATCGCCTACGACGCCAGCGTCTGGGACAGCGTGCGCCACGTCGTCGTCTCCGCGCAGGGGCGCGTGGTGCGCGAGGTCGCGATCCCGGTCGAGCACGGGCCGTGCATCCACGACTGCGCGATCACCGCACGCTTCGTCGTGGTGCTCGACCTGCCGGTGACGTTCTCCATGCGCGCGGTGCTCGGCGGGCAGCAGTTCCCGTTCCGCTGGAACCCCGCGCACCGCGCCCGCGTCGGCCTGCTGCCGCGCACGGGGGAGGCCGCGGACATGATCTGGTGCGACGTCGAGCCGTGCTTCGTGTTCCACGTCGCCAACGCCTACGACGACGCGGACGGCCGTGTCGTGCTCGACGTCATCGCCTACGACACGATGTTCGCCTCCGGCGCGAACGGGCTCGACGCGCTGGGGCGGCTGGAGCGCTGGGTCGTGGACCCGGCGACGCGGCGCATCGCGCGGCACGTGGTCGACGCCACGGCGCAGGAGTTCCCGCGCATCGACGAGCGCCGCTTCGGCCTGCCGCACCGCCACGCCTACACGGTGGCGGTGCCGCCCGACGGCGACCCGCAGCTGTCCGGCGCCACGAAGCTGTTCCGCCACGACATGCAGGACGGCGGGCGGCAGGTGCACGAGTTCGGCGAGGGGCGCGTGCCCGGCGAGTTCGTGTTCGTGCCGGCACACGCCGACGCCGCCGAGGGCGAGGGCTGGCTCGTGGGCCTGGTCATCGACACGGCGAGCCAGACCACGGAGCTGGCGATCCTCGACGCGCAGGCGTTCGAGGCGCCGCCGGTCGCGAGCGTGCGCCTGCCGCACAGGATCCCGCCGGGGTTCCACGGGAACTGGTTCCCGGAAGGCAGCAGGCAAGGTTGAGGCTCTGCCTCAAACTCCGCCAAGGGCCGGGCCCTTGGATCGCCTTCTCTTAGGGAATGGGATCAAAGGGTCCTCGGACCCTTTGCGGGTCTGGGCGAAGCCCATGCTTGCTTTCAGCCGGGCTCGCGGTCGAGGAACTCGCGCACGAGGCGCACGCTGCCCGGCGCCTCCTCCTGCGGGATGTGGCCGACGCCGGGCAGTGCCGCCAGCGTGGCGTGCGGCAGCGCGCGCAGGTAGTCGGCGGAGTTGGCGAACGGGATCATGCGGTCGCGCTCTCCCCACAGCAGCAGGGTGGGCGCCTGGATGCGCGCGAGCAGCGGCACTGGGTCGGCGAGCACCTGCTGGCCCATGCGCGCGACGATCGCGCGCCGCACGCCGGGCGCCAGCATCATGTCGCGGGTGCGGGCGAGCAGGGCGTCGGTGACCATGGCGGGGTCGGCGTAGGCGGGGGCCAGGGAGGCGCGCAGCATGGGCGCCGGCAGCACGTAGGGCAGCGCGCGCATCATCAAAGGGATGTGCGGCACCTGGTCGTAGCCCAGCTCGGGGCTGGCGAAGCCGTCGGGCGAGACCAGCACCAGTCGGTCGGTGCGCTCCGGGTGCAGGGCGGCGAAGGTCCAGGCGAGGCGGCCGCCCATGGAGTGGCCGACGAGGCTGGCGCGCGCCACGCCGAGGCGGTCCAGCAGCGCCAGCAGGACGGCGATGGCGCGGGCGTCGGTGTAGTCGCCGGACGGGTCGGCGCCGGTCAGGCCGAAGCCCGGCAGGTCGCAGCGGATGACACGGTGGTCCGCCTCCAGGTCGGCCGCCCAGGCGTCCCAGCTGTGCAGGCTGGCGGCGAAGCCGTGCAGCAGGAGGACGGCGGGGGCGCCGCGGGGGCCGGTGTCGCGCAGGTGCAGCCGGACGCCGAGCACGTCGAGGAACACCGAGGGCGGGCGGGCGTACTCCGCCTCCAGCGCGGCGCGCGGGCGGTCGGGGACGTGGAGCCAGGCGAGCGCGCCGGCGGCCGCGACCGCCAGGGCGAGGAGCCCGTACGCCGGCAACCTCCGCATCGACCGCCCTCCCCTGCCCCGCGCCGGCCACCGACCATGCCGTGCGGGCGGGCGCAAGGGCGGGCGCGAGGCGGGGCGCGGGGGACGCGCCGGCAACTGCCGGGCCGCCGGCCGCTTATGGCCGCATGGACAAGGCACCAACAGTCGTGGTGATCGGCGCCTCGGTGGGCGGGGTGGAGGCGGTGCGCTCGATCGCGGCCGCGCTGCCGGCCGGGCTGGCGGCCGCGGTGTTCGTGGTGCTGCACATCGGCGCGCACAGGAGCGAGCTGCCGTGGCTGCTGAACCAGGCGGGGGCGCTGCCGGCGTGCCACCCGGCGGACGGCGACCCGATCCGGCCCGGGCACATCTACGTGGCCCCGCCGGACCACCACATGCTGGTCGAGCGCGGGCGGGTGCGCCTGACCCGGGGGCCGCGGGAGAACTGGGCGCGCCCCGCGGTCGACCCGCTGTTCCGCAGCGCGGCGCGGTCGTACGGGCCGGGGGCGATCGGCGTCATCCTCACCGGCGGCCTGAACGACGGCACGGCGGGGCTGTACGAGATCGGGCAGTGCGGCGGCACCACGGTCGTGCAGGACCCGGACGAGGCGGCGGACCCGGGGATGCCGCGCAGCGCGCTGCGCCACGTCGCGGTGCACCACTGCCTGCCGCTGCGCGAGATCCCGGCGCTGCTGGTGGCGCTGGTCGGCGAACGGCCCGGCCTTTCCGGCGAAGGTGCCCGGGAGGCGGGCCCGGACGCCGGGCCGGCGCCGGAGACGGGGCTGGAGGCGGGGACGGGGGCGGCGGGCGAGGGAGGAGCGGAGAGGGTGAGCGACGCGATGACGGCGGAGTACAAGCTCGACGATCCCGTCGCGGTGACCTGCCCGGACTGCGGCGGCGCCCTGTCGCGCACCGAGCTCGGCACGCTGACGCAGTTCCGCTGCCACATCGGGCACGTCTACACCGCGGAGGTCATGGTGGCGGCGCAGTTCGCGGCGCTGGAGTGGTCGCTCGGCGCCGCGATGCGCGCGCTGAGCGAGCGCGGCGAGCTGTGCCGGCAGATGGCGCACAAGGCCGCCTCGGCCGGCGACGACGCGGGCGCCGCGCGCTGGGACGGGGCGATGCACGAGGCGAAGGCGCGCACGGAGGTGCTGCGCACGCTGCTCGGGCGGGAGTGGACGCACCCTGCCGACACGGGGCCGGCGGAACCTTCCGGCGCGTAGTGTCGCGACGTGCCCCGGGCGGAAGCGCGCCGGCGTGC
>CAXSER010000265.1:0-4560 GCA_964236315.1 uncultured Acetobacteraceae bacterium
GGCGATCCAAGGGCCCGGCCCTTGGCGGAGCTTGAGGCAGAGCCTCGACCTTGCTTCCTGTCTCAGGGCGACTGGTTGGTCTGCCCGAGCGAGGAGCCGTTGTTGCCGCCGAGGTTGCCGAGGCCGCCCGGGGTGAAGCGGCCGACGTTGCCGAGGAGCTGCTGGACGAAGGAGGCCTCGCTGCCCGGGGACGGGGTGGTGCGGGCGACCATGGCGATGGATTTCGCGTCGCTCTTGGACAGCTTCTTGACGGACTGCAGGGTGCCGGCCTGGTTGAAGGCGAGCACGAGGACGTCCTGGCGGTCGATGCCGGGGACGCGGGCGACGCGCGATTCGGTGGTCTGGCTGATGTAGATCCAGGTGTTGTCGTCGAAGGCGGCGCGGGTGGTGGGCGAGCCGAGCAGGGAGGTGGCGTCGGCGCGGGTGGAGGTGCCGGGGATCAGCTCGCGGAGCTGGTCGGCGCCGATGCGCTGGCCGCGCAGGGTCTGGGAGGGGGCGAACAGGGCGCAGCCGGCGAGCGGCGCCACGGCGAGGGCGGCGAGCAGGCAGAGGGCGCGGGCTGGGTGCCGCGCGCGGGTGGGGGTGGGACGCACGCGCATGTTCACTCCGCCTTCCTGGCCGCCTTCGTGGTCGCGGGCGCGGCCGCAGTCCTGTGCACCGGTCCCGGGCCCTGCGCGCCGCCGGCCGTGCCGCGGCGCAGGGCCGGGGCGTGGGCGGGTCGGTGCGGGCGTGTCCATGGTGCGGGCGGGACGGGCGTGCACGGCGGGGCTCGCGTTGTCAATCGGGCGGCCCTAGCATCGCGGGATGCTCGCACTCCCCTTCCTACGGCGCCGCCACGAGCGGACCGGCTTCGTTCTGTACGGCGCGGCGGTGGCGGCGGCGCGGCTGCCGGCGCTGTACGAGGCGCTGGGGGTGCCGGACACGCTCGACGGGCGGTTCGACTGCGTCGGCGTGCACGTGGCGCTGCTGATCCGCAGGCTGCGCGCGGTGGTGCCCGAAGGGGTGGCGGCGGGCGTGGCGGCGGGGCGGGCGCGCGGGGCGGGGCCGGCGCTGGCGCAGGCGGTGTTCGACGCGATGTTCTCCGACATGGACACCACGCTGCGCGAGTTCGGGCTCGACCTCGGGGTGGGCAAGCGGGTGCGCGCGATGTGGGAGGCGTTCCACGGGCGGGCGCTGGCGTACGACGGGCCGCTGGAGGCGGGCGACGCGGGGGCGCTGGCCGAGGCGCTGGCGCGCAACGTGTGGCGCGGCGGGGCGCCGGAGGGGGCGGCGGCGCGGCTGGCGGCGTGGGTGATGGCGCAGGACGCGGCGCTGCAGGCGACGACGGGCGCGGAACTGCTGGCGGGGCGGGCGGGGTTCCTGGGGGAGGCGGCGCTGCGGCGCATGGCGGCGGGCGGGATGGCAGGCGGAGTGGGCGTCGGCGCGGCGGGCGAGGAGCGGGCGGCGCTGGGGGTGGGGCGGTGAGCGAGCTGCATCGGGCGCTGCCGCTGGACCGTCTGGGGGCGGGATGGGTCGACTTCGTGGTGGAGGCGGACGGCGAGGAGTGCGCGGCGGTGGCGCAGCGGCTGGGGATCCCGGCGGTGCTGGCGCTGCGCTGCGCGTTCCGGCTGAAGGCGGGGCGGCGGGGCGTGGTGGCGGCGGAGGGGTCGCTGTCGGGCCGGCTGGTGCGGGAGTGCGTGGTGAGCCTGGAGCCGTTCGAGGTGGCGGTGGCCGAGGAGTTCCGGGTGCAGTTCGTGCCGGCGGAGCGGCTGGCCGAGGTGCCGGAGGACGCGGCGATCGACCTCGAGGCGGACGACGAGGTCGGCTACGAGGGGCAGGCGCTGGACCTCGGCGAGGCGGCGGTGGAGCAGCTGGCGCTGGGGCTCGACCCGTACCCGCGCAGGCCGGGGGTGGCGCTGCCGGAGGAGGCGGAGCCGGAGGCGGGGGGAGCGTTCGCGGGGCTGGCGCGGCTGCGGGGGCAGTAGGAAGGAAGGCTGGGCTCCGCCCAGACCCGCAAAGGGTCCGAGGACCCCTTGATCCTGTCTACTTAAGAGAAGCCGGTCCAGGGGCGCTGCCCCTGGCGGAGTTCGAGGCAGGGCCTCGACCTTGCTTCCGCTGCGGTCCTTGCGGGCCGGGTTCGCCTCTGGTACAGCGCGCGCCTCGTATTGCCGGTGCGTGACACAGGCCTCCGCAGCCGCGGCGGCCCTGTCGCGTCGCCAGAACCCGGAGGGGCGCAGTCCCATGGCCGTTCCCAAGAGAAAGACCTCGCCGTCCCGCCAGGGGATGCGTCGCGCGCACCATGCGCTGACGCCCGAGGCGCACAACGAGTGCGGCAACTGCGGCGAGCTGAAGCGTCCGCACCACATCTGCAGCCACTGCGGGCACTACGACGGCCGCGAGGTCGTGGTGGCCGGCAAGGCGCTGAAGGGTGCCGTCCGCACCTGAGCCACGGGGCGGGGGCGGCGTGATGTCGGCGGGTCCCTACACCCTGGCGGTGGACGCGATGGGGGGCGACCATGCCCCGGAGGCGATCCTCGACGGGCTGGCGCTGTCGGTCGAGCGGCATCCCGCCGCGCGCTTCCTGCTGGTCGGCGACGAGGCGGTGCTGGCGCCGATGCTCGACGCGCGGCCGGGGCTGCGCGCCGTGGCGACGCTGCGGCATGCGCCGGCGGTGATCCCGTCGGAGATGAAGCCCACGGCGGCGCTGCGGGTGCGCGGCGCGTCGATGCGGGTCGCGATCGACGCGGTGGCGACGGGCGAGGCGCTCGGCGTGGTGTCGGCGGGCAACACGGGCGCGCTGCTGGCGCTGGCCAAGATCGTGATCAAGACGATGCCGGGGATCGACCGGCCGGCGATGGCGGCGATCGCGCCGTCGGGGCGCGGCGACGTGGTGCTGCTCGACCTCGGGGCGAACGTGTCGTGCGACACGCGCAACCTGGTGGAGTTCGCGGTGCTGGGCGACGTGTTCGCGCGCACCGTGCTGGGGCTGCCGGCGCCGAGCATCGGGCTGCTCAACGTGGGGTCCGAGGAGCTGAAGGGCAGCGAGATGCTGCGCCAGGCGGCCGAGCTGCTCAGGGCCAGCCACATCGGGCCGCAGTTCGTCGGCTTCGTCGAGGGGCACGACATCGCGGCGGGGACCACCGACGTGGTGGTGACGGACGGGTTCACGGGGAACGTGGCGCTCAAGACCGGCGAGGGCGCGCTGCGGCTGGTGCGCGAGATGCTGCGCGAGGTGTTCTCCTCCAGCGTGCAGGCGAAGCTCGGCTACCTGCTGGCGCGGCCGGGGCTGGAGCGGCTGCGCGAGTGGCTGGACCCCAGGCGCTACAACGGGGCGATGCTGCTGGGGCTGAACGGCGTGGTGGTGAAGTCGCACGGGGGGACCGACGCGGAGGGGTTCGCCCACGCGGTGGACGTCGCCGTGGACCTCGTGACGCACGGGTTCAACGAGCGCATCCGGGCGGGGCTGGCGCGGATCGCGGAGCTGAACGCGGCGGCCACGTCCGACGACGCGGACATGGCGACGGCGCTGTGACGGCGACGGGAGCGGGCATGGGCAGCAGGCAGGCAAGGCCGGGCTCCGCCCGGACCCGCCAGGGGCGAGCCGCCCCTGGACCGGCTTGACCCGGGTTCCGGGTTCCAGGGGCGAGGCCTCGGCGGGGGTCGGGGGCCGGTGCCTGGGGGCTCGGCCCCGTTTTCTCGACTGCTTCGAAAGGCTGCTGGCATGAGCGTGCGGGCGCGGCTGGTGGGGATCGGGGCGTACCTGCCGGAGCGCGTGGTCGGCAACGCGGAACTGGCCGAGCGCGTGGACACCTCGGACGAGTGGATCCGCGAGCGCACCGGGATCGGGCAGCGCCACCTGGCCGCGCCGCACGAGACGGCGGCGTTCATGGGCACGCGGGCGGCGCAGGCGGCGCTGGACGACGCGGGCGTCGCAGCCTCGGAGGTGGACTGCGTGCTGCTGGCGACCAGCACGCCGGACCAGGCGTTCCCGGCCACCGCGCTGCGGGTGCAGGCGGCGCTGGGGATCGGCCAGGGGTTCGGGATGGACCTGTCGGCGGCGTGCTCGGGGTTCGTGTACGGGCTGTCGATGGCGGACGCGTTCATCCGCTGCGGGCAGGCGCGCTGCGTGCTGGTGATCGGCGCGGAGGTGTTCTCGCGGGTGCTCGACTGGAGCGACCGGGGGACCTGCGTGCTGTTCGGCGACGGGGCCGGGGCGGTGCTGCTGCGCGCGGGTGCTGCCGAGGGCGAGGGGGTGCTGTCGACGCACCTGCACGCGGACGGGCGGCTGGGCGACATCCTGTACGTCGACGGCGCGGTGGGGCGGCCGGGTCCGGGGACGCTGGTGATGAACGGGCGCGAGGTGTTCCGCCACGCCGTCGCCAAGCTGTCGGCGGTGGTCGACGAGGCGCTGGCGGCGAACGGGCTCGCGCAGTCGGACGTGGACTGGCTGGTGCCGCACCAGGCGAACCTGCGGATCATTCAGGCGATGGGGCGCAAGCTCGGGCTGCCGCCGGAGCGGGTGGTGGTCACGGTGGACCGGCACGCGAACACCTCGGCGGCGTCGATCCCGCTGGCGCTGGC
>CAXSER010000266.1:0-4554 GCA_964236315.1 uncultured Acetobacteraceae bacterium
CTGACGGCCGCGGCGAGGCGGCCGCCGAAGCGGGCACGGACGCGGGCGCGCACCAGGCGGTCCAGCGCGGGGGCGAGCAGGCGGTCGAGGGGGGTCGCCTGGTTGTCGAGGCGGCGCAGGCCTGCGGCGAGGGCGGCGTCGAACAGGGCGCGGCGCCAGGGGGGCAGGGTCGCGCGCTGGGAGAGGATCCGGCCGCGCACGGCCTCCAGCAGGCGGGGGACGAGGGAGATCACGTGGGGGCGGACGGAGAGCAGGTCGGCGGCGAGGTGCTCGATGCCGCGGCCGTGCACGACCTCGAAGCCGAGGCTGGGGAAGAGGAACAGACCGACGGTGTGCTCGTAGGAGTGGCTGGCGGGGAGGAAGGACAGGTAGGTGCCGCGGCCGAGGCCGATGGGCTCGACGATGGCGGCCAGCGCCGCGCAGTTCGCCAGGATCGCGCGGTGGGGGAGCATGACGCCGCGCGGCGCCCCGCCGGTGCCGGAGGTGTAGAGCAGGCAGGCCATGGTGCCGGGGCGAATGCCGGCGGCCTCGGCCTCGATGTCCGTGGGGGGGCGGGGGTCGGCGGCGAGGGTGGCCCAGGCGAGGACGGCGGTCGCGGGATCGGCGAGCGTCGGGGCGGGGCCGGCGGGGTCGAGGGTGACGAGACGGTCGAGGCCGTGGGCGAGGGCGGCGGCGTCGCGCACGCGGGCAGCGAGCGCGGGGGTGGAGACGATGGCGGTGCGCGCGCCGGAGTCGCGCAGCAGGTGGGCGTGGTCGGCGGGGGTGTTGGCGGGGTAGGCGGGGACGGGGATGGCGCGGATCGCCATCAGGGCGACCTCGGCGATCGCGACCTCGGGGCGGTTCTCCGAGACCAGGAGCACGCGGTCGCCGGCGACGACGCCGAGGCCGCGCAGGGTGCGGGCCACGGAGGCGGCCTGGCGGGCGAACTCCGACCAGGGCAGGGCGTGCCAGGCGCCGTCGCGGTGGAAGCGGAAGGCGGCGCGGTCGGGCCACAGCCGGGCGCGGTCGAACATCATGGCGGCGAGGTTGGGCCAGGCCGGGCGGGCGGGCTCGCGGCCCGTGCGGCGGGGCGGGGCGGGGCGCGGGCGGGCGGTGTTGTGCTGCGTGTCCACGCCGGTCCCTTTGACGTCCCCCTCCGCGACCTTAGATGACAGTCCGAGGCCCTGGAACAGGACGGATCGCTCGATGACGCCACGCGGTGACGCACGCCTATCGCACGGAACGGCCGGCCTCGGGGGGGATCGTGCCCGCTCGCCGGACGGCGAGGGCGCGGTGCGGCGCGACGCGGCGCCGGCGGGGCTGCCGTCGTGGGATCTCGGCGCGCTGTACGAGGGGCGCGACAGCCCGAGGATCGCCGAGGACCTGGCGGCGGCGGAGGCGGACGCGCGGGCGTTCGCCAAGGCGTTCGAGGGCAGGCTGGCGGGGCTGGACGGGGCGGCGCTGGCCGGGGCGATCGCGGAGTACGAGCGCATCGACGAGGTGCTCGGGCGGCTGATGTCGTACGCGCAGCTTCTGTTCAGCGGGGACTCGATGGACGCCGGGATCGGGCAGTTCACCCAGACGATGAGCGAGCGGGTGACGGCGGTCTCCTCGGAGCTGGTGTTCTTCTCGCTGGAGCTGAACCGGATCGAGGATGCGGTTCTGGACGCGAAGCTCGCGGACCCGGCGCTGGCGCGCTGGGCGCCGTTCCTGCGCGACCTGCGGGTGTTCCGGCCGCACCAGCTCGACGACAGCCTGGAGAAGCTGCTGCACGAGAAGGAGGTCACGGGGCGCGCGGCGTGGAGCCGGCTGTTCGACGAGACCATCGCCGGGCTGCGCATCCCGCTCGACGGCGAGAGCCGGACGGTGAGCGACGTGCTGAACAAGCTGTCGGACCGGGACCGGGCCACGCGCGAGCGGGCGGGCAAGGCGATCGGCGGCGCGTTCGGCGAGCGCGCGAAGCTGTTCTCGCTGATCACGAACACGCTGGCGAAGGACAAGGAGATCCTCGACACCTGGCGGCGGTATCCGCGGCCGGAGTCGGCGCGCAACCGTGGCAACATGGTCGAGGACGAGGTGGTCGACGCGCTGGTGAGCGCCGTCGTGGGGGATTTTCCAAGGCTGTCGCATCGCTACTACGCGATGAAGGCGAAGTGGCTGGGGCTTTCGAGCCTGCAGCACTGGGACCGCAACGCGCCGCTGCCGGACGACGACGACCGGTCGATCCCGTGGGAGGAGGCGCGGGCGCGGGTGCTCGGGGCGTACGGCGGGTTCGATGCGGAGATGGGGCACGTGGGGGCGCGGTTCTTTGACGAGGGGTGGATCGACGCCGGCTTGCGCGACGGCAAGTCGGGGGGGGCGTTCGCGCATCCGACCGTGCCGTCGGCGCATCCGTACATCCTGATGAACTACCACGGGCGGACGCGCGACGTGATGACGCTGGCGCACGAGCTGGGGCACGGGGTGCACCAGGTGCTGGCGTCGGAGCGGGGGTACTTCATGTCGGGGACGCCGCTCACGCTGGCGGAGACGGCGAGCGTGTTCGGCGAGATGCTGACGTTCCGCGCGCTGCTGGATGCGGAGACGAACCCGAAGCGGCGGCGGATCATGCTGGCCGGCAAGGTCGAGGACATGCTGAACACGGTGGTGCGCCAGGTCGCGTTCTACCGCTTCGAGCAGAAGGTGCATGCGGCGCGCCGGCAGGGCGAGCTGGTGCCGGAGGAGATCGGGCGGATCTGGCTGGAGGTGCAGACGGAGAGCCTCGGGCCGGTGTTCGAGTTCACGCCGGAGTACAGCGTGTTCTGGGCGTACGTGCCGCACTTCGTGCACTCGCCGTTCTACGTCTATGCCTATGCGTTCGGGGACTGCCTGGTGAACGCGCTGTACTCGGTGTTCCAGGGCGGGCATCCGGGGTTCCAGGCGAAGTACCTGGAAATGCTGCGCGCGGGGGGCACGAAGCGGCACCGCGAACTGCTGGCGCCGTTCGGGCTCGATGCGGGCGATCCCGCGTTCTGGCGGCGCGGGCTCGACGTGATCGCCGGCTTCATCGACGAGCTGGAGACGACCTGATGGCAGAGCGCCCCTTTTCCGAGCGTCCCCTGGGCGAGCGCCCGCGGGCGAACCTGTTCGGCGAGGTGAAGCGGATGGCGCGCACCTCGGGCGCCGTGGGGGGCATCGCGGCGCGGGTGGCGGGCGAGCGCGTGTTCGGGCTCAAGACCAACAAGAACGCGCACGCCGAGGACCTCAAGGCGGTGCTCGGCGGGCTCAAGGGGCCGCTGATGAAGGTGGCGCAGTTCCTGTCCACCATCCCCGACGCGCTGCCGGAGGAGTACGCCGAGGAGCTGGCGCAGCTGCAGGCCAACGCGCCGGCAATGGGGGCGGGCTTCGTGCGCCGGCGCATGGCGAGCGAGCTGGGGGCGGACTGGCAGGGGCGGTTCGCCAGCTTCGAGCAGACGGCGAGCGCGGCGGCCAGCCTCGGGCAGGTGCACCGCGGGGTGCTGCACGACGGCACGCAGGTGGCGTGCAAGCTGCAGTATCCGGACATGCCGAGCACGGTGGAGGCGGACCTGCGCCAGCTCCGGCTGGCGATGTCGATCTACAAGCGCATGGACAACGCCATCCAGGGCGACGAGATATACGCCGAGCTGAGCGAGCGGCTGCGCGAGGAGCTGGACTACACGCGCGAGGCCTCGCAGATGACGCTGTATGGGCAGATGCTGGAAGGCGAGGCGGACCTGCACGTGCCGGTGCCGGTCGCCGAGCTGACGACGACGCGGCTGCTGACGATGAGCTGGGTCGACGGCGGGGGCATGCAGCGCTGGCTCGACACGGACCCCTCGCAGGAGGCGCGCAACCGGGTGGCGCGGGCGCTGTTCCACGCCTGGTACAAGCCGTTGTACCAGTACGGCGTGATCCACGGGGACCCGCACATGGGCAACATCCAGGTGCGCGGCGACGGCGGGTTGAACCTGCTGGACTTCGGGGCGATCCGGGTGTTCCCGCCGAGCTTCGTGCACGGGGTCATCGAGCTGTACGAGGCGGTCAAGACCAAGGACGAGGACCGGGCGCACGCGGCGTACGAGCGCTGGGGGTTCGTGGATCTGTCGCGCGAGAAGATGGCGTACCTGAACCAGTGGGCGGAGTTCGTGTACGAGCCGCTGCTCGACGACCGGGTGCGGCGGATCCAGGAGAACGGCGACTCGCAGTACGGGCGCAGCGTGGCGGAGAAGGTGCACGCCGGGCTGCAGCAGAGCGGGGGCGTGAAGCCGCCGCGCGAGTTCGTGCTGATGGACCGCTCGGCCGTGGGGCTGGGGAGCATCTTCCTGCGGCTGCGCGCGGAGCTGAACTGGAGCCGGATGTTCCACGAGCTGGCGGACGGGTTCGACGAGGCGGCGCTGGCGGAGCGGCAGGCGGCGGCGATCGCGAAGGCGGGGGTGCCGACGTAGGAAGCAAGGCCGGGCTCTGCCCGGACCCGCCAGAGGCGAGCCGCCCCTGGACCGGCGTTCTTGAAGGGTAGGTGTGCCGGTCCAGGGGCGCTGCCCCTGGCGGGTCCAGGGCAGAGCCCTGGCCTTGCTT
>CAXSER010000267.1:0-4535 GCA_964236315.1 uncultured Acetobacteraceae bacterium
CTAGGGCGTGTCGTCAATTAAGCCAGATTGCGGCGGCTGCCAGATGAACGCCCCCGAGGAAGTTGCGGGCGGTTTTGTCGTAGCGCGTGGCTATGGCGCGGAACTGCTTGAGCTTGGCGAAGAAGTTCTCGATCAAATGACGCGCCTTGTAGAGATCCCGGTCGTAGTCGCGCTTCGCCAGGCGGTTTGCCTTGGATGGAATGACGGCCGCCTTGCCTGCTTCGGCCAGGAGGTCGATGACCCGGCTGTCGGCGTCGAAGGCCTTGTCGGCAATCAGCGTGCCGGCGGCCATTTCGGGGATCAGGTGGTCCGCGCCAACGAGGTCGTGAGCTTGTCCCGCGGTGAGGAAAAAGCCGATCGGGTTGCCGAGCGCATCGACCATGGTGTGGATCTTGGTGCTCAGCCCCCCGCGGGATCGTCCGATCGCCTGGTCCTGGCCAGCTTTTTTTTCGCGCCCGCGCTGTGCTGATGCGCACGCACGATGGTGCTGTCGATCATCGCGTATTCATTGTCTGCGTCAGCGGCCAGATGTGCGAACACGCTCTGCCAGACGCCAGACGCCGACCAGCGGCTGAAGCGGCGATGCGTGTTCTTCCAGTCTCCAAAGCGCTCCGCAAGATCGCGCCACGGAATACCCGCCCGGAAGCGATACAGGACTGCCTCGACGAACAGACGGTTGTCTTGTGCGCTTGCCCCAACGTGCCCCTTTCGCCCAGGCAGCAGATCGCGGATGCGCTCCCACTGGTCGTCGCGAAGGCCATAACGCCCCATTGGTCAGCTCCAGACGTGCTGACCGCCTGTGAACCGGACTTTCTGCCGCGCAGGAATCCCCTAAATGACGACACGCCCTAGTTCGCCGGCTTGAAGTCCTTCGCGGTGACGGTGCCGGTACGCCCAGAGTAGTGGGCGATAACGTAGTTCGACACGGCCGCCATCTCCGCGG
The DNA here is from genome assembly GCA_964236315.1 of uncultured Acetobacteraceae bacterium. Classification (GTDB taxonomy): domain Bacteria; phylum Pseudomonadota; class Alphaproteobacteria; order Acetobacterales; family Acetobacteraceae; genus CAXSEF01. The sequence continues at coordinate 944 of CAXSER010000267.1, forward strand.
TGGTGTACGCCTCGGTGAAGCCGTGCATGAACATCAGGCCCTGGTCGGTCTCGATCTGCGAGCCGTGGGTCAGCACCTGCACGATGTTGTTGCCTGCGGTGTCGCCGGTGCTGTGGTCCCCACCCAGCGCGGCCCAGGGCGACTGCCGCCCCGCGCCGTCCGGCAGGTGGCACCCCGCGCAGGCCTGCGCGAACACGCGCGCGCCGAGCCCGCCGGGGCTGCCCGCGTCCGCGCCGCCGCCGGTGCTGGCGGAGACGACGTTCGCAGGTGCAGGCTCTGCGGCCGCACTCAGCGCGGGCGGGCCGTCGGGCAGCGGCGGCACGTCGCGCAGGTAGACGACGATCGCCTTGAGGTCGGCCGGCGTCATGTAGCGCAGGCTGTGCTGCACCGCCTCCGCCATCGGCCCGCTCGCCGGGCCGCGGCCCTCGGCCTGGCCGGTACCGAGGTACTGCACGAGCTGCTCGTCGCTCCAGCCGCCGATGCCGTGGTCCTTGTCGCTGGTCATGTTGTAGGACATCCAGCCCTGCTGCGACGCCCCGGCGAAATGCTTGCCGCTCAGCCCCTGCATGAAGTTGCGTGGCGTGTGGCACTGCGCGCAGTGGCCGAGCGCCTCCACGAGGTAGGCGCCGCGGTTCCATTCCGGCGACCTGTCGTCCACCGGCTCGAGGCGCCTGTTCGGGTTGTTGAACAGGTTCCAGCCGACCATCAGCCAGCGCTGGTTAAACGGGAACCGCATGCGGTTCTCCGGCGCGGTGGCCTTCACCGGCGTCTGGGCGAACATGTACGCCTTGATCGCCAGCGCGTCCTCGCGGCTCATCCCGGTGTAGGAGTTGTACGGCATCGCCGGGTACAGGTGCTTGCCGCCGCGGCCGATGCCGTGGTGCATCATCTCGACCCACTCGTCGTCGGTGTACTGGCCGATGCCGGTGTCGCGGTCTGGAGTGATGTTGGGCGAGTACAGCACGCCCATCGGCAGCTTGAACTCGCGCCCGCCGACCCAGGCCTGTCCGCTCGGCGAATTATGGCACGCGGCGCAGTCCGCCGCCCGCGTCAGGTACTCGCCGCGCTTGACCAGGTCGTCGTCTGCCCGCGCCAGACCGGGCGCGAGCATCAGCAGCCCGAGCATCGCCGCCATGCCGGCCCGGAGCGCCGCCGTCATTCCTGTGTGCGCCATGCTCAGGCGCCCGTCAGCTGGCCGGTGGCGAACGGGATACGTCGCAGCCTTCGTCCCGTCGCCGCGTAGATCGCATTGGCGAGCGCGGGCGCCGCGGCCACGGTGCCGGTCTCGCCGATGCCGCCGATCGGTGCCTCGGGGTTGTCGACGATGTGGACGTCGATCGGCGGCGTCTCGTCGATGCGCATCATGCGGTAGTCGTGAAAATTCGACTGCTGCACGCGCCCGTCCTGGAAGGTGATCTCGCTGTACAGCGCCGCCGTCAGCCCGAACACCAGTCCGCCCTGCACCTGCGAGATCACGGTGTTCGGGTTGACCACCGGCCCGCAATCCAGTGCCACTGTCACCCGCCGCAGCCTGACCTCGCCGGTAGCCGCGACCTCAACCTCGGCCACAGTCGCCATCAGCGTGCCGAACGAGAACTGCAACGCCACGCCACGCCCCGAACCAGCAGGCAACGCCTTGCCCCAGCCGGACTTCTCCGCAACCAGGTTCAGCACCGCGAGTGCGCGGGGATTGTCCTTGGGGATCAGGCCGCGGCGGAAATCCATCGGGTCCTTGCCGGCGGCCGCGGCCAGCTCGTCCATGAAGCTCTCGACCACGAACACGTTGTGCGTCGGGCCCACGCCGCGCCACCACAGGGTGGTCAGCGCGGTCGGCTCGTCGCGCACCCACTCGGTCTTCTGCGCGGGAAACGCATACGGCGTCTCTGCCGCGCCTTCCACCGTGTCGGGGTCGAGCTTGCCGTCCATCTTCATCCCCGGGGGCGCCCAGCGCGCCATCACCGAGGATCCTGTCGTGCGGTGCGACCAGGCCGTGACCTGGCCCTGCGCGTCCAGGCCGGCGGAGATCCGGTCGTAGTAGTACGGCCGGTACAGGTCGTGCTGGATGTCCTCCTCGCGCGACCAGATGATCTTCACCGGATAGCCGACGTGCTTGGCGATGCGTGCCGCCTGGGTGATGAAGTCCACGTCCAGACGGCGGCCGAACGCGCCGCCCATGTACTGGTTGTGCACCGCGACCTTCTCGGGCGGCAGGCCGGTCTCCTTGGCCACCGTGGACTGGGCGCGCACCGGCACCTGCGTGCCCACCCAGAGGTCCGCCCCGTCCGGGCGCACGTGCAGCGTGGCGTTCATCGGCTCCATCGGCGCGTGCGCCAGAAACGGCAGCTGGTACACCACGTCGAGCTTCTTGGCCGAGCGGCTGATGATGGCGTCCGCGTCGCCCTCGTTCTTGGCCACCACGCCGGTGTTCCTGGACGCCGCGTCGAGCTGGGCGATCATCGCCGCGGTGTGGGCGCCGGCATTCGGGCCATCCTCCCAGACCGCCGCAGCGGCCTCGATGCCCTGCTTTGCCGCCCAGTAGTGGTCGCCGATCACCGCGATCACGTCGTCGAGCGCCACCACGTCGCGCACGCCGGGCACAGCCTTGGCCGCCGCCTCGTTGAACGACTTCAGCCTGCCGCCCTTGACCGGCGAGGCATTGACCGTGCCCACGGCCATGCCGGAGACCTTGACGTCGATGCCGAACACCGCAGTGCCGTCCACCTTCGACGGCGTGTCCAGGCGGCGCGGCGAGGTGCCAATCAGCGTGAACTTCGCGCGATCCTTCAGCGGCACGTCGACCGGGATCGGCAGCTTGGCTGCGGCGTCGACCAGGGCCCCATAGGCCAGCGTGCGGCCGGAGCCCGCGTGCGTCACCACGCCGCGCGCTACCGTGCAGCTCGCGGGATCGACGCCCCACTGCGAGGCGGCGGCCTGCACCAGCATCGTCCGCCCCACGGCGCCCGCCTGGCGCAGCGGCTTCCAGTCGCCGCGCACCGAGGCCGAGCCGCCGGTCGCCTGCTCGCCGAGCAGCGGGTCGGCGTATTCCGTGATGTCGGGCGGTGCGGCCTCCAGAGCGATCTGGTCGAGCCCGACCTCCAACTCCTCTGCGATCAGCATTGACGCCGAGGTCCAGATGCCCTGGCCGCACTCGGTGTTACGCATCACCAGCGTGACCTTGCCGGCGGGGTCGATGCGGATGAAGGCGTTGGGCGTGAAGCTGCCGTCCGGCCCGGCCGCGCTGGCCAGCGCGCCCTCGACCTTGGGGCCGGCCGCGCGGGCCAGCGAGGACAGGCGGAAACCGAGCAGCAGCCCGCCGCCGACGGCAACGCCGGCCTGCAGGAAGGCGCGGCGCGAGTGGGCTGTGATGTGTGCCATGAGCCCTGCCCCCTCAGGCCTGCGCCGCGTCATGGATCGCCTGGCGGATGCGCACGTAGGTGCCGCAGCGGCAGATGTTGCCGCTCATCGCCGCGTCGATGTCAGCGTCGCTGGGCTTGGGCGTGGCATTCAGCAGCGCCGTCGCCGACATGATCTGGCCGGACTGGCAGTAGCCGCACTGCACCACCTCGGCGGCGAGCCAGGCCTGCTGCACCTT
>CAXSER010000268.1:0-4493 GCA_964236315.1 uncultured Acetobacteraceae bacterium
CACCGCCGGAGGCCGACGGGATCGTGGCGCTGACCGGGGGCGCGGAGCGGATCGAGCTGGCGCTGCGGCTGCTGGCCGAGGGGCGGGCGCGGCTGCTGCTGGTGTCCGGGGTGTCGCCGTCGGCGGAGCTGGGCGAGCTGGCGCGACGCGCGGGGGTGGACGCGGGGCCGCTGGCGGCGCGGGTCACGCTGGGGCGCCAGGCGCGCTCCACCCTGGGCAACGCCGCGGAGACCGCGGCCTGGGCGAGGGCGAACGGGGTGCGCTCGCTGATCGTGGTGACGGCGGGCTACCACATGCCGCGCGCCCTGGCCGAGATCGGCTGGGCGCTGCCGGAGGTCACGCTGTACCCCGCCGCCGTGCTGCCGCCGGCGCTGCGCGCGCGCGGGCCGGCGACGCTGCGGCTGCTGGCATCGGAGTACACGAAGTGGCTGCTGGTGCGCTCCGGGCTGTCGCCGCAGTCGATCTGAGGGCGGGCGGCGTGGCGTCAGCGCGGCAGCAGCCCCGCCATGGTCGTGATGCCGTCCAGGGGGCCGCCGGGGCGGAGGCCGAACACGGGGCCCTTGCCGGAGAACACGGCCAGCCGGTCCGGGATCGTGTAGGCGATCGGCGGCAGGCCCCCCATCATCAGGGCCGCCGCCATGAGAAGGGACAGCAGGCTGGTCCCCGCAACCTGAACAGCCATGTCAGACTCCCTTGCGATTAACCATCTGTTAACCTTTTTTGAGACAATGTCAATCAATATGGACGATGCAGTGCCCCGGTCCCCTGCCCTGCCGCGTGCGTCCGCGTGCCTGCAGATCGGGGCGGCGTCGTGAGCGGGGCTGCCGGCGTGCTCGCGGCCCAGCGCGCGGCGGGGCGCGTGGCGCCGACGCTGCGCGAGCGGCTGGACACGCTGGCGGCGCTGGACGCGCTGCTGCTGCGCGAGCGCGAGGCGTTCGCCGCCGCGATCTCCGCCGACTTCGGCCACCGCGCGCGGCCGGAGACCATGCTCGCCGAGCTGGTGCCGCTGCGCGCCGCCATCGCCCACGCGCGCCGCCACCTGGCGCGCTGGATGCGGCCGCGCCGCCACCCGGTGGCGATGGCGTTCCAGCGCGGCCGCGCCTGGGTGCGCACCGAGCCGCTGGGCTGCGTCGGCGTGGTCTCGCCGTGGAACTACCCGCTGCTGCTCGGCCTCTCGCCGGTGATCGACGCGCTGGCCGCCGGCAACCGGGTGATGCTCAAGCCGTCCGAGCTGACGCCGCGCTTCGCCGACCTCCTGGCCCGCACCCTCGCCGGCGCCTTCCCGCGGACGCAGCTCGCCGTGGTGCAGGGCGGCCGCGACGTCGGCGAGGCGTTCGTGCGACTGCCGTTCGACCACCTGCTGTTCACCGGCTCCACCGGCGTCGGCCGCGAGGTGCTGCGGGCGGCGGCGGAGCGGCTGACCCCGGTGACGCTGGAGCTGGGCGGCAAGTCGCCGGTGGTGGTGTGCGACGACATCGACCTGGCGCGGGCCGCGCGCATCGTGGCGGTCGGCAAGCTGTTCAGCGCCGGGCAGACGTGCATCGCCCCCGACTACGCCCTGGTGCGCGCCGACCGCGCGGAGGCGTTCGCAGCGATGGTCGCGGCGGAGGCGGCGCGGATGCTGCCCACGCTGGCCGGCAACCCCGACTGCACGGCGATCGTCTCGGACGGGCACTACGCGCGGCTGCAGGCGGCGGTGCGCGAGGCGGAGGCGTCCGGCGCGCGGCTGCTGCGCCACCCGGCAGCGGACGACGCGGCGGGGCGGCGCATGGGCCCGGTGGTGGTGCTCGACGCGCCCGCGGACGGCACGCTGATGCGCGACGAGATCTTCGGGCCGGTGCTGCCGGTCGTCGCCGTGCGCGACCTGGACGCGGCGCTCGGCTTCCTGGCCGCGCGGCCGCACCCTCTGGCGCTGTACTGCCTGGGCGAGGACGCGGGCACGCGGGCGCGGGTGCTGGAGGGCACGGTGTCGGGGGGGGTCGCGGTGAACGCCACGCTGCTGCACTGCGCGCAGCCGTCGCTGCCGTTCGGCGGGCGCGGGCCGTCGGGGATGGGCGCCTACCACGGCGAGGACGGGTTCCGGCGGTTCTCGCACCGCAGGGCGGTGTTCGCGGCCGGGCGGCTCAACGGGGCGATGCTGCTGACGCCGCCGCACGGGCGGGCGATGGCGCTGCTGCTGCGGGCGCTGCTGCGGGGGTGAGACGGGCAGGTCAGCCAGCAAGGCCGGGCTCTGCCCGGACCCGCCAGAGGCCGGGCCTCTGGACTGCCTTCTTCCAGGGAAGGCGATCCAAGGGCCCGGCCCTTGGCGGAGCTCGAGGCAGAGCCTCGACCTTGCTTGCTTCGTTACTGCCGCCGCCCCTGCGGAACCGGTCCGCGGCGCGGTCGAGGCGTGTGGATAACTCTGTGGGCAGTCGGGCCGCCGGCTGTGCCGGGCGCCCCGCCTGGAGGGTGTAACACCCTGAGGCACCGGGGTTTTCCGCCTCGCAGGGCGGCGGTTGCCGCTTCGCGGGTTAAAGGCCGCACTGATCTATTTTCTGCAACGTGCTCATGTCATTCAGTTTTTTTTGAGCCGGAAAATTGTGACGCACTCGTGACCCGCGTGTCCTGGCGGTGCGTCCGCAGGACTGGCCGGGACAGGACCGCCTGTGGACAAGCCCGCGCCATCCTGTTGGAAAGCATCGGTTATCGATCCCGGGCGCCGCGGGCCGGGCGGTGCGGCGCGGTGGCGCGGCAGGCCGACTCCGGGCCCGGCCCTGCCTGCCTAGGCCTGCTCCAGCGCCGCGAGGAACGCGCGGGCCCAGGCCGCCGCGGTCTGCGTGCCCACCGCCGCGTGCATGCTCGCCCAGCGCTCCTGGCGCGCCGCCGCGTCGAGCGTCAGCGCGGTGTGGATCGCTTCCGCGATCTCGTCGGGGTCGTACGGGTTGACCAGGATCGCGCCGGCCATGTCGGGGGCGGCGCCGGCGAAGCGCGACAGCACGAGGACGCCGGGGTCGGCGGGGTCCTGGGCGGCGACGTACTCCTTGGCGACGAGGTTCATGCCGTCGCGCAGCGGGGTCACCAGGCCGACGCGGGCGCGGCGGTGGAAGCCGGCGAGCGTGGTGCGCGGCACGGAGCGGGTGATGTAGTGGAGCGGCACCCAGTCGAACTCGGCGTGCTGGCCGTTGATGAAGCCGGCCAGCTCGTCCAGCTCGCGGCGCAGGGCGCGGTACTGCGAGACGTCGCCGCGCGAGACCGGGGTGACCTGGAGGTAGCTGACGTGGCCGCGGTGCTCGGGGAAGCGGGCGAGCAGCTGGGCGAAGCCGCGCAGGCGCTGCGGCAGGCCCTTGGTGTAGTCGAGCCGGTCCACGCCGAGGATCAGGGCGCGCTCGCCCAGGCTGTCGTGCAGGCGGCGGTCCTCGGCGCCGCCTTCCGCGCGTTCCGCGTCGCGGGCAAAGGCGTCGGGGTCGATGCCGATGGGGAAGGCCTGGGCACGGGTGGCGATGCCGGCGGCTTCGAGGCAGGCGTTGAGGTTGGCGGCGTCGTCGGCGGTCTGGGTGCCGACGACGTCGTAGGCGGCGAAGCCGTGCAGCAGGCGCCCGCCCTGCGGCAGCACGTCGAACAGGAACGGCGGCGGGAACGGGGTGTGCAGGAAGAAGCCGAGCCGCTGGGTGGCGCCTGCCTCGCGCAGCGCCTCGCCGAGCGGGATCAGGTGGTAGTCGTGCACCCAGACGACGTCGTCGGCTAGGAGCTGGCCGGAGAGGGCTGCGGCGAACAGGCTGTTGACGGCGAGGTAGGCCTCGAGGTCGGCGCGGCGAAACTCGGACAGGCCGAGGCGGCCGTGCAGCAGCGGCCAGAGCATGCCGTTGCTGAAGCCCCGGTAGAAGCCGCGGTACTGCGCGTCGGTCAGGTCGATCGTGGCGAAGGCGAGGCGGCCGGACTGGGAGACGGCGAGCTTCGTGGAGGTGGACTGCTTGCCGGACCAGCCGAACCACAGGGTGTCGCGCCCGGCGATGGCGTCCTTGAGGCCGACCGCGAGGCCGCCGGCGGGCTGGGTGCGCTCGCGCGGCGGCGGCACCCGGTTGGAGACGACGACCAGGCGGCCCATCAGCCCCCCGCCCCGCCGGGAGGCGCCCAGCCGGATCGCGCGAGGCGGGCGATCCAGGCGCGCACGCCGTCCGGGTCGCCGAAGGCGTCGGGCACGCGCAGGCCGACGCCGCCCAGGTCGATGGCGGCGGCGATGCCGTCCTCGTCGGTGACGTCGTCGCCCACGAACACCGGCAGGCGGCCGGCGAACGGCGGCAGGGCCATGAGCGCGCGCACGGCGGAGCCCTTGTCGGCGCCGGCGGGGCGGATCTCCCAGGCCATCTTGGCGCCGAGCAGGTGGAAGGCGCCGGCCTCGGGGGCGATCAGCGCCTGGAGCGCCGCGTGCAGCGACGCGCCGTGCCCGGGCGCGGCGCGGTAGTGCAGCACGAGGCCGCGGCGCTTGTCCTCGACGCGCGCGCCGGGGTGGGCGG
>CAXSER010000269.1:0-4460 GCA_964236315.1 uncultured Acetobacteraceae bacterium
AAGCAGGCCGATGCCGCCGCCGCCCTGCGCACCCCCGACGCCGCCCAGCCCGCCGCCCCCGCCACCGCTGTAGATCGAGCCGCCGGCCAGCGTCCCTCCCACCGCGCTGTCGCCCGAGAAGCTGACGCCGTCGAGCGTCACGGACGCCCCCGACGCCACGAACAGCCCGCCGCCCAGGCCCGCCCCGGCCCCGCCGAGGCCGTATCCCCCGCCGCCCAGCGCCTGCGCATTGTCGATCGCGAGATCGCTGACCGCGACGCTGCCCGCGTAGGCGAACAGCCCGCGGTGCATCCCGCCGCCGTCGAGCGTGTGCCCGCCGCCCTGGATCGCAAGCGTGTCGCCTGACGCGAGATTGATCGCGTACAGGTCGGTCGTCAGGGTGATGCTGCCGCTCAGCGCGATGGTGTAGGCCGTCGATGGCGCCGAGGACGCGCCGGCCGCGTCGATCTGCGCGAGCGCCGCGTTCAGCGCGGCCTCCGTGCCCACGGTGAAGCTGGTCGGCATCGCGGCGTCCCCCGGTCCGTTCCGTTCGCGCAACCGTGCGCCAGGCGCCGAGCCGCGGTCAACGGAACTCGCGACGAGATGATGCCGCGGCCGGACGCCGTCCCGGGCCAGGCCGCCCCGGCGTCAGGCCCCGCGCCTGTGGGCCGCCCGGGCCGCTCAGATCTGCCCGTCGAGACCCATCTGGTGGAACTCGTGGACGATGCGGTCCTGGTTCTCCAGCAGCCAGTCGATCGAGGGCTCCTGGCGCATGGCCTTGCCGATCGCGGCCGTGGTCGCCTTGCGGTGGCTGTCGAACAGCGCCCTGTGGTCGAGCGTGTCGGTCTCCGCGACCGCGGGGTCGAGCCAGATCGAGCAGATGATGCCCAGCTCGTTGGCCTGCTCCCTGGGGATGTGCCCGGCGCGCACCGCGTCGAGCACGCCGTTGGCGACGGCGGCCTGCACCGTGCCCATCAGGATGCTGGTGTAGCGCGAGCTCTTCACCGTGACCTTGCTCACGCACAGCGTCACCGGCCGCACCTGCACGTCGCAGTTCAGGATCGCGAACACCTTGGAGTGCCCCGCGGACTGGTCGCCGAGCAGGGTGGCGATCGCGGTGCCCACCGGCCCGTCGAGCGCGCCGATGACGATCTCGGGCTCGGCCTCGGTGCCGGGCGGCCCGTCGGCGCACAGCGCCTCGCCGGTGCGAAGGATGATGCGGTCGCTCATGCGGCGTGCTCCCAGGGCGGCCGCTCGGTCGAGGGCGCCCGGCTATCTGCGGTGCGGAAGCCCGATCCAGCGGCGCTCGACATAGAGCCCGGCCACGACGACGGCGGCGAACGCGCCGCCGGAGACCAGGAGCCCGTAGAGCAGTTCGGCCATGCCTCAACCCTCGCTGGAGGAGCTGACCGACATATACCCCATAATCCGCAGCGCAAGAAGCTCGATCACCGCCGCCGCGGCGCCGCCGCCCACCCGGGTTCAGAATCCGGGGTGCAGCGCCGGGTTGAAGATCGGCGCCACGATCGCGGCCGCCAGCACGCCGATCGCGATGAGCTGGCACCCGCCGGCCAGCAGCTTGCAGCGTTCCACCCGCACCGCGGGGTCGTCCAGCGCCCCGATGATCAGGCGGATCACCATGCGGGGCACCGCAGGCAAGGCCGGGCTCTGCCCGGACCCGCCAGGGGCGAGCCGCCCCTGGACCGGCTTCTCTTGAGGAAGGCGATCCAAGGGCCCAGCCCTTGGCGGAGCTCGAGGCAGAGCCTCGACCTTGCCTGCTTCACGCGGCCAGCCCGTGCAGCCAGTGCCCGACCTCCCCCCACCCGTTCCACATCATCTCCAGCGCCACGTAGAGCACGATCGCCAGCCCCAGCCAGGCGACCCAGCGCGCCCGGTCCAGCAGCTTCAGCAGCAGCCCCGCCGCCAGCCCGGTGAGCGCCACCGACACCGCGAGCCCCACCACCAGCACCCAGCGCGAGCCGTGCGCGGCGCCGGCGACGGCGAGCACGTTGTCCAGGCTCATCGACAGGTCGGCGAGCACGATCTGCACCATCGCCCGCCACACGCTGCCGGGCCCCTGCGCCGCCTTCCCGCCGTGCCGGGCGGCGCGCAGCTCGCGCAGCATGCGCCAGCACACCCAGAGCAGCAGCAGCCCGCCGGCGAAGGTCAGCCCGATGATCGCCAGCAGCTGCAGCGTCACCAGCGCCAGGCCGATGCGCAGCACAGTGGCGGCCGCGATGCCGAACAGCATCGCCCGCGCCCGCTGCCCCGGCGCCAGGCGGCTGACGGCCAGGCCGATCACCACGGCGTTGTCGCCGGCGAGCGTCACGTCGATCAGCAGCACCTGCGCCAGCGCCGCGAGTTGGCCTAGAAGATCGTGCAGCGCCCCGCCCCCCGGGCCACCCGCCCGCACACGCAACGCCCGGGCCGCGCCCCGGACGCATCACGGAGAGACCCGCATGGTCCCACGCTACACCCGCCCCGCGATGGCCGCGATCTGGGCGCCGCTCAACCGCTACCGCATCTGGTTCGAGATCGAGGCGCTGGCCGCCGAGGCCATGGCGCGCACCGGCGAGGTCCCCGAGGCGGCCGCGCGCACCATCCGCGCGCGCGGCGACGCCCGCATGGCCGCGATGACCGAGGCCGACATCGAGCGCATCGACGCGATCGAGCGCGAGGTCCGCCACGACGTGATCGCCTTCCTGACCTGGCTCGCGGAGGGCATCGGCGAGGACAGCCGCTACGTCCACCTCGGCCTGACCAGCTCGGACGTGCTCGACACCACCTTCTCCGTGCAGCTCACCCAGAGCGCCGACCTGCTGATCGCCGACACCGACGCTGTGCTCGCCGCCCTGAGGCGCCGCGCCTTCGAGCACAAGCACACGCTGACCATCGGCCGCTCCCACGGCATCCACGCCGAGCCCACCAGCTTCGGCCTCAAGCTCGCCGGCCACCACGCCGAGTTCGCCCGCAACCGCGCCCGCCTGGTGGCAGCCCGCGCCGAGGTCGCGGTGTGCGCGATCAGCGGCGCGGTCGGCACCTACGCCCACGTCGACCCGGCGGTGGAGGCGTTCGTGGCCGAACGCCTCGGCCTGGCCGCGGAGACGGTGTCCACGCAGGTGATCCCGCGCGACCGTCACGCGGCGTTCTTCGCGACGCTGGGCGTGGTGGCGTCCGGCGTGGAGCGGCTGGCCACCGAGGTGCGCCACCTGCAGCGCTCCGAGGTGCGCGAGGCGGAGGAGTTCTTCCACCCCGGGCAGAAGGGCAGCTCGGCGATGCCGCACAAGCGCAACCCCGTGCTGAGCGAGAACCTCACCGGCCTCGCCCGCGTGGTGCGCGCCGCGGTGACGCCCGCGCTGGAGAACGTGGCGCTGTGGCACGAGCGCGACATCAGCCACTCCGCCGTCGAGCGGGTGATCGGCCCGGACGCCACGCTGGCGCTGGACTTCGCGCTCGGCCGGCTCGCGGGCATGATGGAGCAGCTCGTGGTGTACCCCGGGCAGATGCTCGCCAACCTGGAGAGCCTGGGCGGCGTGGTGCACAGCGGCGAGGTGCTGCTCGCCCTGGCGCGCTCCGGCATCTCGCGCGAGGACGCCTACTCGATCGTGCAGCGCAACGCGATGGCGACCTGGACCCGCCTCGGCCAGCCGGACGGCCGGGGCTTTCGCGCCAACCTCGACGCCGACCCGCTGGTCGCCGGCCGCGTGCCGCCCGAGGTGCTCGACGAGGCGATGCGCCCCGAGCGCCACCTGCGCGCCCTCGACCTGAGCTTTGCCCGCGTGTTCGGGGAGGCCGGTCCGGGGCCGGGCTGAGGCGGGCGGCGCGGGCGGGCCGGGCGGCGCGCGGGCCCATGCACGCCTGCCTTCATGGAGCCTTCATTCCGCCCGCGTAGGGTCATCGCCGGCCAGTCATATGCCCGTCACGGCCACAAGGAGGTCCCTCATCATGCGCAAGCTTCTTCTCTCCCTCACCGCCCTGGGCGCGCTGACGCTCGGCGGCCTGGCCACGGCCGAGGCGGCCTCCGCCCTGCCGCTGGCCGTGGTCTCCGCCCCGGCGACCGTCCAGACCGTGCAGTACTACGGCGGCGGCTACGGCCGCTGGCACCACTGGCACCACCGCCACTACTGGCACCGCTGGCACCGCGGCTACTGAGCCGCCCGGCGCCCGGGCATCCTGAAGCCTCGACAGCCTGACGCCTCACCAGCCTGACGCCTCACCAGCCTGAAGCCGGGCCGGCCCGCATCGCGCGCGGGCCGCCCCGGCGGGGCCCGGGCGCGCCACTCGCGGCGGCGCGCCCGCGGTCCCATCTGAGCGGGCCCACCTGAGCGAGCCCGTCCGAGCCACCCATGTGCACCCTCGTCCTGCTGAGCCGCCCCGGCCACGCCTGGCCCCTGCTCGTCGCCGCCAACCGCGACGAGAGCCTCGCCCGCCCCTGGCGCCCGCCCGGCGCCCACTGGCCCGACCGGCCCGGGCTCGTCGGC
>CAXSER010000270.1:0-4428 GCA_964236315.1 uncultured Acetobacteraceae bacterium
CCGACGCCGAGGCCCTGCCCGACGTGCCGCCCGCCGACGCCCCGATCGCCCCGGTGCCCTCGCCCGCCCCCGCGCCTGCAGCCCCTGCACCCCCCACGCCGCAGCCGCCGGACGTGGCGCAGGCGCCCTCGACGCAGCCCGCCGGGCAGCCCTCGCCGGCACCCACCCCGTCCCCGGTGCAGACGCCCGCGCCGGAGGCCCCCGAGGCCGACGTGCAGGTCAACGCCGGACCGCTCGCCGAGCTGTTCAACCTGCAGCCGGTCCCGGTGCCGCAGCCCCGTCCACCGCAGCCGCAGCCCCCGGCACCCGCGCCACGGCCGCGCAGCGCCCGCCCTGCGCCCGCCTTCCCCACGCCGCAGCAGTGGGCGTTCACCCCCGCGGCCCCGGGTGGCGGAAGCCAGGCGCGCGGCGGCTCGCGCGGCCTGAACCTGTCCTTCGCGCCGCAGATCCACGGCGGCGGCGGCGCCCGGTCCACGCCGGACTTCTCCGCCCCCGACGCCGGCCCGGACTGGGAGAACGAGCTGCACGCCTGGTGGGACCGCCACGGCTACTTCCCCCGCGAGGCGGCGGAGGCCGGCGAGCAGGGCACCGTCGGCCTGCACCTCGTGGTCAACCACGACGGCCGCGTCACCGCAGCCCGCCTGACCACCGCCTCCGGCTCGGTCTGGCTCGACCAGGGGGCGCTGTCGCTGTTCCGCGACGCCAACCTGCCGCCGCTGCCGCCACGGACCGACAAGCCGCAGATCCCGGTCGACCTGCGCATCCACTACATCCTGCACTGATGCAGCGCCGGCGTGCCGCGGCAGGCCGGCAGGGCCAGGCCTTGTCCGGGTCCGTCAGAACCCCGGGGCTTCTGGCAACCGGTTCCCTGGCCCCTCCCTCCTCCAGGCCGCCTCGTTGATGCCCCCCTGTGAGCGCCGCAGCAGCCGTGGCCGCCTGGCCCAGTCCCGCGGCTTGGCTGCGGAGCAGGCAGCCTGCGTGGCGCTGGAGCGCGACGGCTGGACCGTCCTGGCCCGCCGCCTGCGCACCTCCGCCGCGGAGATCGACATCGTGGCCGAGCGGGCCGGGCTGCTGGCGATCGTCGAGGTGAAGGCCCGCGACAGCCTCGCCGAGGCGGCGGCGGCCCTCGGCCCGCGGCAGCGGCACAGGCTGGCGGCCGCCGCCGAGCAGGTGCTGGCCGAGCATCCGGGCTGGGGCCGCTCGGGCGTGCGCTTCGACGTGATCGTCGTCGACGCCGCAGGCCGGGTGCGCCGGATCGTCGACGCGTTCCGCCTGGAGTAGGCCGGCCGGTCCGCCCGGGCCGGCGCTGCCATTGAGGGAAAATTCATCCCGGGCGGGGATGATGGGCGCTTGCCCGGGACCTTTGCCATGCAGATCAGCCGAGCCGTCCTTGTCCTGGGTCTCGAATGGGCGTGCCTCGTCGGCGGCATGATCGCCGGCATGGCGATCGAGCGCTGCGTCCGCTGCGAGGACATCCGGATCATCCTGGCCGGCGTCGCGGCGCTGGCCCTCGTCGCCGGGGGCACCGCGGGCAGGCTCGCCCTTGCGGACGCGCACGAGTGCAACGTCGGCTCGGTGCTGTTCGTGCTGACCGCCGCCCTCGTCAACCTGATGATGGTGCGCGAGGGCACGGACGGCCACCTGGCCGGCGGCATCCTCTGCGCGATGGTCGCGGTGGGAGGATTCCACCTCGCCGCAACCATGCTTGCCCCGCGCCCCGGCTCCGTGGCCACGAACCGCTCCGGGCAATCCCCGCTGCCGCCGGCATGAGAACGGCCGAGGCGAGGCGACGCGAAAACGCCGTTCTGCGCATGGTGTCCGGGCACCACGAGGCAGGGCGGAAACCCTCGCATCCTTAACTGTGCGGTATTCAAGACCGGCTAGATCATCTGAGACTGGCCACGATCAGGCACACCCGGAGAAGCTCTCCATGTTGACCAAGCATCTGCCTTCTCCCGTGTCCTCTGGTGTGCCTGCCGACGAAGCTGCGGGAAGGACCACGCCCGGGCTGCAGCTGGCCCATCTGGTGCGCAGCATCGCCCACTCGCTGGAATGCCCGATGGCGGTGTTCTACCGCGCGTGCGACCAGGACCACGAGGTATGCGCGTCATTCGGCATCGCCCCGTCCCTTTCCGACGCCACCGAGCCCGCCGCCGCAACGACGGACCGCTTCCTGGCCGAGGCGTCCCGCCTCGCCCCGGACGGGATGCTGGTCGTCAACGACCTCCTGCGCGAGCCGGGGTTCTGCGCGCAGGACGTCGCCGCGCTCGCATGCGTCATGCCCGGACTCCGCTTCGTCGCGGCGGCGCAGGTGAACGACGCCCACGGCACGTCGTGCGGCGTGCTCGTGGTCGCGGACACCGCGCCCCATGCCGGCCTGAGCGCCGCCAAGTCCTACGTCCTGCTCACCCACGCGGCGCAGCTTGCGGCACTCCTCGAGCTGCAGCGGCTTCGCCTGGCGTCGCAGGACGCCCCGGCCACCGCGACCCGCAGCTCCAGCACCGAGCGCCTGCGCCTGCTCGAGTCCGTGGTCGTGAACGCCAACGACGCCGTGCTCATCACCTCGGCCGAGCCGATCGACCTCCCAGGCCCCAGGATCGTCTACTGCAACGCCGCCTTCACCAGGACCACGGGCTACTCCGAGGCGGAGGTCCTCGGCCGGACGCCGCGCCTGCTGCAGTCCGCGAAGACGAGTCGGCGGACCCTGGACAAGCTCCGCCGTGCACTCACGCGCTGGAAGCCCGTCGAGGTGGAGCTTCTCAACCGGCACAAGGACGGCAGGGAGTTCTGGGTCGAGCTCAGCATCGTCCCGGTCACCAACGAGGTCGGCTGGTTCACCCACTGGGTCTCGGTGCAGCGCGACGTCAGCGACCGCAAGGCCGCCGAGGAGACCGCGACGCGTGCCCGCATCGCCGAGGCGGAGAACGTCGCCCTCGAGGCGGAGATCCGCGAGCGCAAGCACGTCGAGGCCAGGCTGCTCCACACCGCCTTCCACGACGACCTGACGAAGCTGCGCAACCGCGCGTTCTTCATGGACCGGCTCACCCTTGCGCTGGTGCGGGGGAGGAGCGATCCCGCCTCGCGGTGCGCGGTGCTGTTCCTCGACCTGGACCGCTTCAAGCTGGTCAACGACAGCCTCGGCCACCGTGCGGGCGACCTGCTGCTGATGGAGATCGCGGAGCGGCTGAGGTCCTGCACCTCGCCGCAGGACACGATCGCGCGCGTCGGCGGCGACGAGTTCGCCCTGCTCGTCGAGGACTTCGCCGAGGTGACCGACCTAGTCCGCCTCGCCAGGCGGATCATCGAGGCGATGCGCCGCCCGATGTGGATCGGCGACCAGGAGATCTTCTCCTCGTGCAGCGTCGGCGTGGTGCAGGCCGGCCCGCAGCACACGCAGCCGGAGGAGCTGCTGCGCGACGCCGACATCGCCATGTACCAGGCCAAGCGCCACGACACCGGCAACTACGCGATCTTCGCCGACTCCATGCACGACGATGCCGTGCGGGCGCTGGAGCTGCAGACCGACCTGCAGCACGCGATCCTGCGCGGCGAGTTCGTCCTGCACTACCAGCCGATCTGTCGCTCCGACACCTCGGTGATCACCGGGTTCGAGGCGCTGATCCGCTGGAACCACCCGCAGCGCGGGCTGGTGCAGCCCGGCGACTTCATCGCGGCCGCCGAGGAGACCGGCCTGATCCGCGACATCGGGCGCTGGGTGCTGCGCGAGGCCGCCGTGCAGATGCGCCTCTGGCACGACTGCTTTCCCGGCCTGGCGCTGCGTCTCAGCATCAACGCCTCAGCCGAGGAGCTGAAGGACCCCGGCTTCGTCGTCGACATGCGCAGCACGCTGGCCGCCACCGGCCTCGATCCCTGCACCCTGCAGATCGAGGTGACGGAGGGGGTGTTCATCCGGAGCCCGGAGATCATCGACGGCATCATCGGCAGCATCCGCGAACTCGGCGTCCGCATCGCGCTCGACGACTTCGGGACCGGATACTCCTCGCTGGGCTACCTCGACCGCTACCCGCTCGACACCCTCAAGATCGACCGCTCGTTCGTCGCCTGCATGCTGACGCGGCCGAGGACCAGGGCGATCGTGAACGCCATCATCCAGCTCGGCCTCGCCCTCGATCTCGAGATCGTCGCCGAGGGCGTCGAGGAGGCGGCCCAGCTCCAAACCCTGATCGAGGCGGGCTGCGGCTCCGTCCAGGGCTATCTGCTGGGCCGTCCCTTGCCGGTGGAGCAGGCCGACGCGGCCCTCGCGCGACAGGCCGCGGCCGCAGGCGCGGCGGATGCCCCCGCGGCCCCGGCAGCCGCTCCCTAGTCCAGCCGCACCCCAGGCCGCGCCGCCCGCCCGAGGCGGTCCGCCAGCCAGCCGATGCCGCCGCGCAGCACCGCCTGCCGGGCCATCTGGTGCATCCGGTAGAG
>CAXSER010000271.1:0-4428 GCA_964236315.1 uncultured Acetobacteraceae bacterium
CGCGCGGGTGCGATGCGGGCCGGGGCAAGGCGGGGCGGGCCGGGGCAAGGCGGGGCGGAGCGGTCTCGACGGCACGGCGCATCCGGCGCATGGAGGGTCCAGGCGCAACGGACACCGGAGCAGACGGCCATGAGCGGATTTCTCGGCAACATCCTGAACAGCCTGATGGGCGGGGCGGCGGGCGGCGCGGGTGCCGCGGGCGCGGGCGCCATGGGCGGCGTGCTGCAGCAGATCGTCGCCAGCCAGGGCGGCATCGGCGGGCTGGTGCAGAAGTTCCAGCAGAACGGCATGGGCGAGCACGTGCAGTCGTGGGTCGGCGGCGGCTCCAACCTGCCGGTCAGCGGCGAGCAGGTCGGGCAGGTGTTCGGCAGCCAGCAGGTGCAGAGCTGGGCGCAGAGCGCGGGCATCCCGGTCGCCTCGTTCCTGCCGATGCTGGCGCAGATCCTGCCGCACGCGGTCGACCAGGCCACGCCGGGCGGGCAGGCGCCGTCGCCGGACGACACCAGCAACCCGTTCGCCGACGCCTGAAGGCGTCGCCCGGGGGCCCGCTTCCTGTCTGACGGGCGGACGGGGCTGCGGTGGAAGGCCGGGTTCGGTGGGCACCGGGGCCGGCGTCGCGGCGGTGGCGGCGCGCGGTTGGCACGCGCGGGAAAAGGCGATATCCCGGCCGGGACGCCGCGTCCGGCCGGGAGTTCTGCGCGACCATGGTTCTCGGGATAGCGTTGCCCGCCCTGCCCCGGCTGTCGCGCCTGCTCGCCTCGCTGGGGGCGCCGGCGACCACGGTGCTGATCTTCGACGGGGACAGCATCGCGATCGGGGTGGGCGCCTCGCCCGGGCGCACGCTGGCCGAGCAGGTGGTGCCGCTGCTGCCGCCGGGGGTCGCCAGCCACGTGGTCGGGGCCGGCGGGCGGCCGGTGAAGGACTGCCTGGCGCGTTTCGACACCGACGTGCTGCCGCTGCTCGACGCGCGGGCCGCGCACAACGTGGTCTTCTTCCACGCCGGCGACAACGACGTCACCCAGGGCAGCACGGGTCGGCAGGCGTATGCGGCGCTGGGCGCCTACATCGCGCGCGCGCACGGCCTGGGCTGCAAGGTCGTGGTGTCGACGGAGATGCAGCGCTACGACCTGCCGCTGGCGATGCGCGAGGAGCTGGACACGTTCAACGCGCTGATGCTGGCCAACGCCGCCGGGGCGGACGGGGTGGCGGACTTCGGCGGCGACGCGACCATGGGCGGCGTGGCGTACCGGCGCGACCGGACGTACTACACGATGGACGGGGTGCACCCCGCCGACGCCGGCTACGCCATCCTGGCCGGGCTCGCCGCCAGGGCGCTGCTGCCGTGCCTCGCGGCGGGCTAGGTGCTGCCGGGCGCGTGGGTGGGGGCGGACAGGAGGCAGTCCTTTCCTGGAAGGAAGAACCAGGGAACTTCCCCCGCAAGGCTTCCTGGCCGGCCGGGCGCCCGTGACCCCATGTGCAACGTCTTTTTGCTTCTTTTTCTTCAGGAAAAGAAGAATCCTGCCTTCCTGTGGAGGCGGCAGGCCCCTGACAGCGTCCGCCGCTGTGGTGTCCACGCCCTGCCCCGGGCATCGAGGAGCGTTGCGATGACGAAGAGGCGCCGGCGATGAGCCTCACGCGGATCGGCGACTTCGCGGTCGAGTCCGACAGCGACGGGCTGGCGCTGCTGGGCACCGGGTGGTGCGCGCCGGAGGCGACCTTCGTGTGGGCGTCGGGCGACACCAGCGCGCTCAACGTGCCGGTCGAGGGGGGTCACGCGGGCTACGTGGTGGTGCTCGCGGTGGGGCCGGTGCCGCGCCGGCGACAGCGGGTCACGGTGTGGTCGGACGGGCACTTCCTCGGCATGGTGCTGGTGCGCGGGGAGATGGAGGTGACGCTGCACGTGCCGGCGGGGCTGGCGGCCGACGGGCTGCTGCCGCTCACGATCGTGCACCGCGACTGCCTGCGGCCGTCGGACCTGGACAGCGGCACCGACCACCGGGTGATCTCGGTGTGGCTGCGCCACGTCACGGTGTACGGCACGCCGCTGGTGCCGCCTATGGCGCTCGGGGATGTGGCGGCGGGCGGGGCGGCGGGCGGGGAGAGGGAGAGCCCGCGCCAGCTCGTGTCGCAGTTCCACAGCGTGGGCGACAACTGCGAGTTCGGCGTGGTGCAGCGCCAGTGCGGGGCGGAGCCGCTGAACCTGCTGCGCTTCGCGTCCACCGACATCGCCCACCTGCTGCGCGGCCTGGCGACGCAGTTCGCGGGGCTCGACGACGCGGCGAACATGAGCCACCGGCTCGGCGGGGAGCGCGGCGGGTTCCGGGAGTTCGTGATGTGGCAGACGTCGTACGACCTCGTCTACCACACGTTCAAGTACCAGAACGACACGGACATCGACACGCTGATGGCGGCGGAGCGGCAGAAGCTCGGGCTGCAGCTGCGCATGTTCGTCGAGGACCTGGAGGACGCGGAGAAGATCTTCGTCATCAAGCGCAACGACCCGCTGATGCTGGGCGAGGTGCTGCCGGTGCTGCGCGGCATGCAGGCGTACGGGGACAACACGCTGCTCTACGTGGTGCCGGCCGGGTCGGAGCACCTGCCGGGGTCGGTGGAGTGGAAGGCGCCGGGGCTGATGTGCGGGTACATGGACCGCTTCGCGCCGTACGAGGACGCGCACGACACGTCGATGCAGTGCTGGCTGTCGATCTGCCGCAATGCGCTGGCGTTGCGGCGGGGGGCGGGCGAGGGAAAGTAAGGAGGGCCAGAGGCTCTGCCTCCGGACTCCGCTCAAGGCTCGCCTTGAGGATCCTATACCTGAGTATCGGGATCAAAGGGCCTCACGGCCCTTTGCGGGTCTGGGCGGAGCCCGGGCTTCCTTCCCCTGCAAGCACGCCGTCCTCGGTGACGATCGCGTCCAGCGGCACGTCGAACGGGCCGCACGGGATCGCGGCGACCTGCTGCCGGGCGTAGGCGAAGCCGATGGCGCGGCATCCCGGCAGCCCGGCGAGGGTGCGGTCGTAGTAGCCGCCGCCGTAGCCCAGGCGCATCAGCCGGTCGTCGAAGGCCAGGAGGGGGACGAGGAGCAGCTCGGGGTCCATCGCCTCGGCGTCGGGGTGGGCGGTGCCGAAGCGGCCGGCGACGAGGGAGGTGTCGGGGGTCCAGCGGCGGAACACGAGGGGCGTGCCGCGCGGGGTGGTCTCGGGGAGGAGCACGGTGTGGCCGCGGGCGTGGAGCGCGTGGAGCAGCGGGCGCAGGTCCAGCTCGCCCGGCAGCGGCCAGGTGCCGGAGACGACGAGGCCAGGGGGGATGAGGGCGAGCAGATGGTCGCGGACGGCGCGGTCCGCGGTCGCGTCGCCGTCGCCGCGGGCGAGGCGGGCGGCGTCGCGCGCGGCGCGCTTGGCGGCGACGAGCTCGGGGGGATCGGAGTGCGGGACCGCCATGGCCGTTGGCGTATTACCCTACCAGAGCCTGCTGAGGCAGGTGGGCACCAGATGCCATGACCAGGATCATGACAGCGCCAGCGCCCTGGTAGATGCTTATCGGCCCCGGGGTTAAATTACCTGACGCACCGGGCAGTCCCGCCTCCCGCATCTAGGGATGCTCGAGCCCGGATGCAATCTCCTCCGCACGATCGGCGAGACGGCGCAGGCGCTCGGCGGCTTCCGGGTCGGCCTCGGCGGGGGCGGGCGGGGCCGCGACGTGCTGCGGGTCGCCATGGGACGGGGCGGCGTCGAGGCGGGCGGCGAGGTCGTGCAGCTCGTCGGCCATCAGCAGCGAGGCGAGCACGAGGAGGCGGGCCTCGCCGTTGGGGCCGCCGAGGGCCTTGATGGAGGTGATGCGGCGCTCGACCTGCTCGACCATGGACAGCAGGTGGGCCTCCTGCCCGTCCTCGCAGCCGACGGTGTAGACGTAGCCGTTGATCTTGACCGTGACCTGCGCCATCGGAGCTCCTCAGTTCACGATTGCGCCGGCGCGTCGCCGGGTGGCTCGCCGTCCTCGCCCAGCACGTCGCGCAGCTCGGCGATCAGCCCGTCCAGGCGCGCGCCGATCACGGCGACGTCGAACGCCTCGGCGGGCGCGGCGGCCGGGACCTGGAACGGCACGACGGAGTCCGGCGTGGCGGCCGGGCCGGGTGCAGGCAGGTCCGGTGCGGCCTGGTTCGGCGGCGGCGCGGCGCGGCCGAGCGCCTGGACGATCCGTTCCAGCGCCGCCTCGAGCCGGGCGGCGTCCCCCTGGTGTGCCGAATCCGACAAGGCCCCTCCGAGCGCGTCACGCTTGAACACAAAGCCCGCACCGGCTTGAAGGTCAAGCGTGATCCCCGCCCCGCCGCCCCGCCCGCCCGCCCGCCCGCCCGGCGGCGGCGGCCCGTATCGCGGGCTGCCGGCGGTGGTCGTGCACGGGGCGGCCGACGTGACGGCGGCGCTGTCG
>CAXSER010000272.1:0-4427 GCA_964236315.1 uncultured Acetobacteraceae bacterium
CCCCGGCGCCGTCGTCCCCGCCCCCCGCGCTGCCACCGCCGCCGAGCTGGCCTCCCCCGCCTGGCGCGCCGCCCACGATCTGGCCCTGCCCCTGCTGGTGCGCCCCGCCCGCTCCCACGCCGGCCACGGCCTGGAGCGCGTCGACACCGAGCCCGCCCTCGCCCGCCTCCTCGCCCAGACCGCAGGCGGAGCCGAACCCGCAGCCCTCCTCCAGGCCACCCCGTTCCACGACTACCGCAGCCCCGACGGCCTGTACCGCAAGCTCCGCGTGGTCTTCGTCGACGGCGAGCCCCTGCCCGTCCATCTCGCGGTCCACGACCACTGGGCCGTCTGGTACTACAACGCCGGGATGGACCGCCACGCCGACCGCCGCGCCGAGGAGGCCGCGACCCTCGCCGACCTGGCCGGCGCGCTCCCCGCCCCCGCGCTGGCCGCCCTGCGCGCCATCCCCGCCCGCATCGGCCTGGACTACTTCGGCCTGGACTGCGCCGTGCTTCCCGACGGCCGCCTGCTGGTGTTCGAGGTCGAGACCGGCATGCTCGTCCACGCCGACGACCCCGTCCCGATGTTCGCCTACAAGCGCGTCGCTGCCGCCCGCATCGCAGAGGCGGTGTCCGCGATGATCGACCGCCGCGTCGCGGAAGCAAGGCCAGGGCTCTGCCCTGGACCCGCTGGGGGCGAGCGCCCCCAGACCCGCACACCTTAAGGCAAGCGTCCTCTTCGGAATCGTTTCCAAAGGGCTCGCCCTTTGGCGGGTCCAGGGCAGCGCCCTGGCCTTGCTTCCTGGCGCGACCCCACCCCGCCGCGCTATGGCCCGTGCCATGACCGACCGCACCGACGCCGAACTTGCCGCGCAGTACGAGGCCTACCCCTACCCCCGCCGCGACCCCCGCGACGAAGGCAAGCGCCTGATCGTCGGCTCTCCCGGCCACCTGCGCGAGATCGACCACTGGGTGTTCGGCGCCGCCCGCCCCGCCGACGTCCCCCTGCGTGCCCTGTTCGCCGGCGGCGGCACCGGCGACGGCACGCTCATGCTGGCCCAGCAGATGGCCCGCGCCGGCCGCCCGGGCCGCGTGACCTGGCTCGACCGCTCCGCCGCCGCCCTGCGCATCGCCCGCGAGCGCGCCGCGATCCGCGGCCTCGCCGACACGGTCGCCTGGGAACAGGGCTCCCTGCTCGACCTCGCGGACAGCGGCCTCGGCCCGTTCGACTACGTCGACTGCTGCGGCGTCCTCCACCACCTGCCCGACCCCGCCGCCGGCCTGCGCGCCCTGGCCTCCGTCCTCGCCCCTGGCGGCGGGATCGGCCTGATGGTGTACGCCCCCCACGGCCGCACCGGCGTCTACATGGTGCAGGACGCCCTGCGCCTCCTCGCCCCCCCGGAACAGCTCCCCGCCGAGCGCCTCGACGTCGCCCGCCGCGTGATGCGCCACCTGCCCCAGACCGCCTGGCTGCACGCCAACACCCACTTCGGCGACCACCTCGATGGCGGCGACGCCGGCCTCTACGACCTCCTCCTCAACCCCCGCGACCGCGCCTACGACATCGCCTCCCTCGCCGCCCTGCTCGACGACGCCGGCCTGGAGGTCGCCGCCCTGATGGAGCCGATGCGCTACGACCCCGACGTGCTCCTCCCCGACCCCCGCCTGCGCGCCCGCGCCGCCACCCTGGACCGCGTGCAACGCTGGGCCCTGGCCGAATCCCTCGCCGGCAACATGAGCACCCACATCGCCTACTGCCGCCGCCGCGGCGAGACTCCCGCGCCCCCCGACCCGACCCGCCCGGACGCCATCCCCGTCGCCCGCGAGATGCCCGCCCCGGAGCTGGCCCGCGGCATCCGCCCCGACGGCACCCTGCCGATGCTGCTGGACGGCCTGCGCGTCCCCGTGCCCCTCCCCCCGCTGGCCGCCGCGATCCTCGCCCTGGTCGACGGCGAGCGCACGGTCGCCGACATCGCCGCCGCCCTGGCCGCCCGCGGCACCTCCGCCGCCACCTTCGCGACCGCCTGGCGCGACACCTACGCGAAGCTGAACGCCCTGAACCGCGTCCTGCTCCGCCCTCCCGCCACCGTCGCCACCGTCGCCACCCCCCCCTCGTGACCGCGCGCCCCAGCATGGCGGTGGTCGCCGACCTGATCGCCGTGATCGTGGCCGTCACCGACGACCAGCCCCGCGTGCTGACCCTGGCCGGCGCCGCCCTGCCCGCCGGCCCGTTCGCCTCCGAGCACCGCTCCCTGCAGTCCGGCCTGCGCAGCTGGGTGGAGCGCCAGACCCACCACCCCCTCGGCTACGTCGAGCAGCTCTACACCTTCGCCGACCGCGACCGCGGCCCCTCCGAGCAGGAGCAGCGCGTGATCTCGGTGAGCTACCTCGGCCTGACCCGCGAGGCCGGCCCCATGCCCTCCGCCGCCATGCCCCTCGCCACCGCCTCGCCGGCCGGCGAACGCAGCGTGCCCGACGCCGGCTGGGGCAACTGGTACGACTACTTCCCCTGGGAGGACCGCCGCGACGCCACCGGCGAGCGCGCCGCCGCCGCCATCCTGCCGCAGCTCGCCGCCTGGGCCGCGCGCGAGACCGGCGAGCGCCGCCGCGACCGCGAGCGCCGCACCGCCATCAGCTTCGGCACCGCCGGCACCCGCGCCTGGAACGAGGAGCTGGTGCTGCAGCGCTACGAGCTGCTGCACGAGGCCGGCCTGGTCGAGGAATCCGCCGACCGCCTCTGCCCGATCCCCGCGACGCCGTCCCTGCCCGGCCGGCGCATGGTCCACGACCACCGCCGCATCCTGGCCACCGGGATCGCCCGCCTGCGCGCCAAGATCAAGTATCGCCCGGTCGTCTTCGAGCTGATGCCCCCCGAGTTCACCCTCCTGCAGCTGCAGCGCGCGGTGGAGGCCCTGGCCGGCCGCCTGCTGCACAAGCCGAACTTCCGCCGCCTGATCGAGCAGCAGGCCCTGGTCGAGGAGACCGGCGCCCTGACCACCGGCACCGGGGGCCGCCCCGCCAAGCTGTTCCGCTTCCGCCGCGAGGTGCTGCTCGAACGTGCCGCCGCCGGCACCAAGCTGCCGCTTGCCCGGATGCTCTGAAGGCAGGCAAGGCCAGAGGCTCTGCCTCCGGACTCCGCCAAGGGCCGGGCCACTAGATCGCCTTCCCTGAGTCAAGGGATCAAAGGGTCCTCGGACCCTTTGCGGGTCTGGGCAGAGCCCAGCCTTGCTTCCTGACCCGGCACGACCCACACCCCTGTATGCCCATGCGCCCCTCCCGCGCCACGAGGCTTGACTCCCTAATACTCGCGACCAGTATAATACGGCAGGGCACGGACCCGGCGGCGACCTCCCGCTGCCGGGCTTATGCTCAAACTGAGTTCATAGGTGCCAGATGTCCGACGCCGGCCTCCTCGAACGCACTGCCCCCCTCTACGACCGCGTGCGCCGCGTGGTGCCGCCAATGGAGTGGCCGTTCTTCGCCGACGACGTCGACGCGATCCTGCGCCTCAAGCGCGAGCGCCGCGCCGTGATCCTGGCGCACAACTACCAGACCCCCGAGATCTTCCACTGCGTCTCCGACATCGTCGGCGACAGCCTGGCCCTCGCGCGCCGTGCGGTCGACGTCGACGCCGACGTGATCGTGCTGGCCGGCGTGCACTTCATGGCCGAGACCGCCAAGCTGCTGAACCCCGGCCGCACCGTGCTGATCCCCGACGCCAACGCCGGCTGCTCGCTCGCCGAGTCGATCACCGCCGCCGACGTGCGCGTCCTGCGCCTGGCCCATCCCGGCGTCCCCGTGGTGACCTACGTCAACACGTCGGCCGCCGTGAAGGCCGAGAGCGACATCTGCTGCACCTCCGGCAACGCGAAGCGCGTGGTGGAATCCCTCGGCGTGCCCCGCGTCATCATGATCCCCGACGAGTACCTGGCGAAGAACATCGCCCGCGAGACCGGCGTCGAGATCATCACCTGGGCCGGCCACTGCGAGGTCCATGAGCGCTTCACCCCCGCCCAGATCCGCGACCTGCGCGCCGCCCACCCCGGCGTGACCGTCCTTGCCCACCCCGAGTGCCCCCCCGCCGTGGTCGCCGAGGCCGACTTCTCCGGCTCGACCGCGATGATGGAGGAGTATGTGCAGAGCCACGCCCCCCGCCAGATCGCCCTGATCACCGAGTGCTCGATGAGCGACAACCTCGCCGTGCGCCACCCCGAGGTGGACTTCATCCGTCCCTGCAACCTGTGCCCGCACATGAAGCGCATCACCCTGGCCGGTATCCGCCGCTCGCTGGAGACCATGACCACCGAGGTCGTGATCGACCCCGCCCTGGCCGGCCGCGCCCGCCTCGCCGTCGAGCGCATGCTCGCGATCTGACCGCGTGCCCTGCCAGGGGAAGCAAGGTTGAGGCTCTGCCTCAAACTCCGCCAAAGGCTCGCCTTTGGAAAC
>CAXSER010000273.1:0-4353 GCA_964236315.1 uncultured Acetobacteraceae bacterium
CCGCCGCGAACCCCGCGAACCACGAGTCCGGCGTCCCCCCCGGCGCCGACACCGTCATCAGGTAGCCGAACGGCACCGCTCCCATCGCCGCGAGATCGGACAGGTTCACCCGCAGCAGCTTGCGCCCCACGCTCTCCGCCGGATCGTCCGCGAGGAAATGCACCCCCGCCACCATCGCGTCCGCCGCCACCACGAGCGCCCGCCCCACGGGCGGCACAAACACCGCCGCGTCGTCGGCAAGCCCCAGCGAGCCCTCCCCCGCCAGCGGCCGGAAATGCCGCGCGATCAGCCCGAACTCCGCCGGCAGGGTCACGCGAGGCGAAGCAAGGCCAAAGGCTCCGCCTCCGGACTCCGCTCAAGGCTCGCCTTGAGGATCCAGTACGAAGCAAGCCTTGCCTTCAAAAATCGCCGGTCCAGGGCGGCTCGCCCTGGCGGGTCCAGGGCAGGGCCCTGGCCTTCCTGCGTCACGCCGCCCCGACCACCGCGAACTCCTTCGGCCTGAGCTGCCGCGCCAGCCGGTCGAGCAGCCCGTTGACCATCCGCGGCTCGTCCCCGGCGAAGAACCCGTGCGCCACATCCAGGTACTCGTTGATCACCACACGCGACGGCGGCCCGTCCGCCATGGTCAGCTCCGCACCGCCGGCCCGCACCAGCGCGCGCAGCACCGGGTCGAGCCGCGCCATCGGCCACTCCGGCGGCAGCGCCTCGGCCATCATCGCGTCGAGCCTGTCCTGCTCGGCGACCGCGGTGCGCACGATGCGCGAGAACAGCGCCACGTGGGCATCCGGCACCCGCCCGTTCTCGAATCCGTCGTCGCTGCCCGGCAGCTGGCCGAGACGGTGGCGCACGAACTGGTCGATGATCGTCTCGGCGCCCTCGCCGCCCTGCTCGCTCTGGAACAGCGCCTGCACCGCGCCGACCCGCGCCGCCGTGCGCGGCCGCCCCTTCGGCGCCCCCTTGGCCTGGCCCTGGCGCCCGCCGTCCCCGTCCTGCGCCATCAGCCGCCTCCCCGCCCGGTTCCCGCCGTCACCGCGTGCCGAACCGGCGTGCCACGCCCACCTGCACCAGCGCGGCCGCGGCCGCCTCGGCGCCCTTGTTGTGCCCGTCCGGCCCGGAGCGCGCCACCGCCTGCTCGATCGAGTGCACCGTGAGCAGCCCCGAGCCGAGCGCCACGCCGTGCTGCAGCGCCACCGCCATCAGCCCCGCCATCGTCTCTCGGCAGATGAAGTCGTAGTGGTCCGTCCCCCCGCGCACGACGCACCCCAGCGCCACGTACCCGTCGAACGCCCGCCCCTGGTCGCCCGAGCCGAGCCCGCCGAGCCCCGCCGCCACGTCGCCGCGCGCGGCCAGCCCGATCGCCTGCGGCAGCTCGAACGCCCCGGCCACGTCGAGCACCTCGTGCGTCGCCCCCGCCTCGCGCAGGATGCGCAGCGCCCCCTCCGTCATCCCGTCGATCACCGCGCGGTAGTACGGCGCGCGCACCACCAGCATGTGCGGCGCGGCGCCGGCCACCCGCGGCGCCACCGGCAGCGGCGCGTCCTGCGTGCTCATGCCTCCACCCCCCGGCCTTCCACGACCCGCCGGTTCTCCACGACGTTGAGCCCGTAGCCCTCCAGCCCCACGATCGTCCGCGTGTGGTTGGTCAGCAGCACCATGTCGCGCACCCCCAGCTCGACCAGGATCTGCGCCCCGATGCCGTAGTCGCGCAGGAACGGGTTGGGCGGCCCCTGCCCCGCCGCGACCTTCGCCGCCCGCTCGGACACCGCCGTCGGCCTGGGGTCGCGCAGCAGCACCACCGCACCCCGCCCCTCCTCGGCGATCATCCGCATCGCCTGGTGCAGCCGCGCCGAGTGCGTCCCCCCCAGCATGTCCGTCAGCAGGTCGACCGCGTGCATGCGCACCAGCACCGGCGCCGCGCCCGACAGGTCCCCCTTCACCAGCACCAGGTGCTCCGCGTAGTCGAAGGTGTTGGCGTACACGACCATGCGCCAGTCGCCCCCCGCGACCCCCGGCAGCACGCCCTCCTGCACCCGCCGGACCAGCCGCTCCGTGCGCCGCCGGTGCGCGATCATGTCCGCGATGGTGCCGAGCTTGAGCCCGTGGTGCTGCGCGAACGCCACCAGCTCCGGCAGCCTGGCCATCGACCCGTCGTCGTTCATGATCTCGCAGATCACGCCCGACGGGTTCAGCCCCGCCATGCGCGCGATGTCCACCGCCGCCTCGGTGTGCCCCGCCCGCACCAGCGTCCCCCCGTCGCGCGCGGCGAGCGGGAAGACGTGCCCCGGCGTGACGATGTCCCCGGGCTTCAGCTCCGGGTTGATGGCCGCGGCGATGGTATGCGCCCTGTCGAAGGCGGAGATCCCCGTGGTGACCCCCTCGGCCGCCTCGATCGAGACGGTGAACGCCGTCTGGTGGCGCGTCCCGTTCGCCTGCGCCATGAGCGGCAGCCCGAGCTGCTGCACCCTCTGCTGCGTCATCGCCAGGCACACCAGCCCGCGGGCATGGCGCGCCATGAAGTTCACCGCCTCCGGCGTGGCGAACTGCGCCGGGATCACGAGGTCGCCCTCGTTCTCGCGGTCCTCGTCGTCGACGAGCACGAACATGCGCCCCGCGCGCGCTTCGTCGATCAGCTCCTCCGTGGTGGCGAGATACCCCGACAGGTCGCCGCGCACGACCGCGGCCATCGCCTCCGACGCCACGCCCCGCCCCGCCTGCCCGCCGGACACCTGCCCGCCGGACACCTGCCCGCCGGCGTCCTGCCCGCTGGACGCCTGGCCGCCCGACGCCTGACCGCCCGACGCCTGGCCGCCGTATCCCTGCGCCCCCGACGCCTGGGCGCCGGAGCCGGCCAGAAGCGCGCTGCGCTCGGTGATCGGATCGTCCATGGTCAAGCCCCCGTGCCGGCCGGTCCGGCGGACGACGCGCCGTCGCCTGCCCCGGCCTCCTCCGTGGCGCCCGGCCGCGCCCACGCCGGATCGACCCACGCGGAGGAGGAGTCGGCCAGCCGCGCCGCGTTGCGCGCCACGCCGTCGACCTCGATGTGCACCGCCTCGCCCGGCCTGCGCAACCCGAGCGTCGTCGCCCCGGCCGTGTGCGGGATCACGTTGACGCCGAACACCGCCCCGCCCCCCTCCTGCGTTCCGTCCCCCGCCCGGCCCGCCTCCCTCGCGTCGCGCACCGAGTTCACCGTCAGCGACACCCCGTCCACCGCGATGCTCCCCTTCGTCGCCACGAACCGCGCGAGCCGCCCTGGCACCCCGAACTCCATGCGCAGCGACCCGTTCTCCGCCACCCGCGTGACCATCTCGCCGACCCCGTCGACGTGCCCGGAGACCATGTGCCCCCCCAGCTCGTCGCCCATCCGCAGCGCGCGCTCCAGGTTCACCCTCGTCCCCGCCGCCCACCCGCCCAGCGTGGTGAGCGACAGCGTCTCCGCCGACGCCTCCACCGCGAACCAGTCCGCCCCGAACTCCACCACCGTCAGGCAGCACCCCGAGCACGCGATCGACGCCCCCATCGCCACCCCCGCGAGGAACCCGCCCGCCGTCCCGGCGCCCGCCTCCGCGCGCGCCACCGCCTCGATCTGCACGACGGCCCCGTCCGGCAGCCGCGAGACGTAGGTGATCGCCGGCACCGGCGCGCCCTTCGGCAGCATCGCCGCCAGCTCCTTGCGCACGCCCTCCCCGAGCACCCCCGGCGCCGCCGCCCGCACCTCGGCCGCCACCGCCGGCTCCACCGCCGCCACCCCCAGCCGCACCAGCGCGCCCAGCCCCAGCCCCTCCGCCTCCAGCATCCTGCGGATCGCGCGCACGCAGTCGCGCGCCCCGTCCACCACGCCCACGTCCTCCCCGGCCGCCACCGGCGGCAGGAACAGCAGCCCCCCCCCCCCCACCACGCCCCGCGCTCCCTCCGCCCCGCCCGGCACCCCCGTCACGAGCCCCCTGTCTCGCCCCGCCCCGATCGCCTCGCACGAGCGCACCTCGCCGACCGCCGCGATGATCCCCGTGAACATCAGCCAGCCCCTCCCTCGTGCGGCACGCCCTCGTGCGACCCCGCCCCGTCAGACCCGCCGTCCATCGGCACCAGCTCGCTCAGCACGTCCACGCCCACCGCCCTGCGCGACACCACGGCGAAGCGCGCCATCCCCGCGATCCGCTCCAGCCCCATCCCCGCCACCGCCGCCACCCCGTCGCCCCCGACCACCCCCGGCGCATGGAACCACGCGACCCGGTCCACCAGCCCCGCCCGCAGCAGCCCCGCCGCCAGCCGTCCGCCCCCCTCGACCAGCACCCGCGTCAGCCCCATCCCCCCCAGCGCCCGCAGCCCCCCCGCCAGGTCCACCCGCGCGCCGCC